>CALEOQ010000389.1 GCA_937910255.1 uncultured Caulobacteraceae bacterium
GAGCAACATACCGTATGAGTTGGGGGGAAAGTAATGTGGCGGTCGTGATCGGATAGACAGCCACACGGCAACATGACCATGTGTCACCTCAATAAATCTTTTTTTTTTCAGGCAGAAGACGGCATACGAGATTACGACGTGACTGGAGTTCAGACGTGTGCTCTTCCGATCTCGTTGCCGCAGTGAACGCCAGCCCCCCAGCCTTGTGGGCGACCTTGAACCAGTCGACGCGTTTGAGCACCTTCTTCGCCGCCTCGGCCACCTTGGTCGAGGTCGGCCGCGCGCGGCGCAGCTCCGAGACCAGTGTCTCGATCACCACAGCCTTGGCGTCTTCGAATCCCTCGAAGACCCAGCCGTTGAACCAGAGGGTGACGACGCGCTTGTCGCCTTCGAATGCGGCCGACGTCATCTTCAGGACGCTGGATTTGCCCGCGCCCCAGTCGCCATGCACGCCGATGGTCACCGGCACGGCGGCGCTCTGTCGGATCAGGCGCACAACCGTTCGCGCGACCGCCTCGTAGTAGAGGAGGTCGACGGCCGTCTCTTGATCGCTGAGGAAGAACGGGTCGCTTCGAACGGTCAACGGGGAAGTCTCGCAAGGCGTCGGATGGCAGGCTGAGCGCCGTGGCCACACCCGCTGCGATCAGGTTCAGGTTAAGCCTGTCGTGGTAAAGCTGTCCACATCCTGTCGGGGCCAGCGCAAGACTGTGGCGGCCGGCGCCCCGCACCTTCTAGCGACCGCCAAGAACCTCGATGACCGGACAGGATGGCGCCGTGCCGCCGGCGCACCGGCCGACGGCGTCGTCCAACACCATCTCCAGACGGCGGAGATCCTCGATCTTGGCGCGGACCGCGAAGAGGTGGGCCGCGGCGATCGGCTCGACCTCCGCGCAGGTCCGGCGGCCAGGCTCGGAAAGGGCGATCAGGGCGCGGATGTCGTCCAGGCTGAAACCGAGCTCTCGCGCGCGCCGGATGAAAACCAGGCGCTGGCGGTGCTCCGGCCGGTAGTCGCGATGACCGCCGCTGGTGCGGTCGGGCTCCGGCATCAGGCCGACGCGTTCGTAGTAGCGAACAGTCTCCAGATTCACCCCGGCGTCCGCGGCGAGGCCGCCGCGCGTCAGTCCATGTCTCATGGCGCAAAAAAGTCCTTGTTCCTGTAGTGACTACAGGTTGCAGACTAGCGTCAAGCGCGACGGAGGTTTGGATGTCATTGGGAAGTGAGCGGCGCCCCCGCGGAACGGCCGAAGCCGCCGTGGGCTGGGCGGCCGCTGTCGGAGCTGGCGCCGCCCTGCTGGCCTGGATCTCGTGCTGTGTGCTCCCGATCGCCTTGTCGCTCGCTGGTCTGAGCCTCGCCGGGACCGCGTGGTTGGCCGGCCAGAGGACATGGCTGACCTTCGCCGCGCTGGCGGTGCTCGCCCTGGGTTGGGTGATGATCTGGCGTCGTCGACGGGCCTGCGTGCGCGCCAGTTCATGCGCTGACCCTTCCCGATTGACGGTAGTCCTGCTGACCGTCGCCACCCTTCTGACCCTCGCGGCCTTCGCCTGGCAACCGCTCTTCGAGCCCGGGCTGCTCGCAATCCTCAGGACCCTCCGATGACCCCCACGACGTTGCAGCTCGCCTCCACCCTTACTTGCCCGGCCTGCGCAGCCCGGACGACCCAGACGATGCCAACCGACGCGTGCCAGTATTTCTTCGACTGCCCAAGCTGCGGCGCCGTCCTCAAACCCAAGACCGGCGACTGCTGCGTGTTCTGCTCCTATGCGGACGTGCCCTGCCCTCCGGTCCAACAAGATGGAAAAGGCTGCTGCGGCTCGACGCCGATACCGCCGCGATCCTCCACTGGCTGGAGGCCGCAGACTGCCCAGGAGGGTCGCTAAGGGCGCCGATCAAGCCATCCCGATGAGATCCCGGACGATGGCGATGATCACCCAGGTATAGGCCCCGAGCGACGGCAGGGCCGTAGTGGCGACGCCGAAGGCGCGGCCACCCGCTCCATGCGGATAGCCGAGGAGGAAGGTCGCGCGGCCAAGACAGAAGAGCGCCACGGAGCCGAGGACATATGCGAGCGGCGCCTCGCCCTCGACGGTGGCGAGCGCGAGATGGCCCACGAAGGCGATGAACGCCTGCTCCAAGGTATTCTGCAGGAAGGCCGCGGGCACCGCCAATCGGGCGCTGGGCGCGCCGAAGGCGGAGCCGGCGTTGTCGTCCTTCGACTCGAACCGGACCTTCGCCACCATACGGATCGCGATCACCACCCAGAGCGCCACTACCAGGTCGGCGCGCAGGACCAGGGCGAACCGCTCCGCCACGCCGGTCGGGAAGTCGAACCAGACCGGAAGGGCGAGGGTGACCAGGGCGAGGGTTGGAGCGCAGACCAGAAGGGCGATCAACGCCCTGTGCCTCACGCGCCTCTGTTCGCGAGAAAGATCCACCTTGGGCGGTTGCGGCGTTCGGGTCATCGCCGCCGCCGATGGCGCGGGCGCCGCGCCCAGATCCGGTAGGTGTCGCCGAACACTTCCGGATGGTTCAGCTCGTGGCGATGCAGGGCCGTGACGTCCTGGATCGCGCCCGGGGCTGGGTGTTCGGCGAGGAAACGCGTTCGGTCCGCGGCGTGGCCGAACTGTAGCCCGAGGAATTCCAGGCCGGCGTCGTCCAGCAGCTGACCCACTTGTGGCAGGGTGAAACGATGCTCGTTGACGTGGAAGACAAGGTCGCGGCAGTCCGACGTGGTCCAGAAATCGGAGGCGGGACTCAGCACCATCTCCAGTTCGGGCGGACGCGGGCCGGTCATCAGGTCATGTCGCAGGTCGCGGACCCCTTCCGGCGTGGCGGGATAGCCCTGGGCGGCGATGTAGGCGCGCGCTTCGACGACGCCCTGGCGTCCGAGTTCACTGTAAAGGCCGATGAATAGCAGGCCGCCGGGCTTGAGCAGATCCGAGAGTACCTGCAGGCCCGCGGCCGGGTCGGCCATGTGGTGCAGCACGCCGAAACTGTCGATAAGGTCGAATCGCTCGGTGAGGACCGGAAGGTCGAGGATGTCGCCTTGCAGGTGATCGACGTTCGCGAGGCCGTATTCCTGGGCCTTCCGCATCGCGTAGCCGAGGCTCGCGCCGCCGAGGTCAACGGCCAAGACCGCGGCGGCCTTG
>CALEOQ010000390.1 GCA_937910255.1 uncultured Caulobacteraceae bacterium
GGGTGGTGGTTGAGGAGGGTGGTGGGCCGTTATATGAAGTGCTGGTTTATCAGTTTTGTTATCAAGAAGAAGACGGCATACGAGATGACGACGTGACTGGAGTTCAGACGTGTGCTCTTCCGATCTGGCTCGGCGCGGAAGCTGTAGAGCGCTCGCGCATCGGCCGCCCAGGCGCGCACGGCGTCTCGGCCATGGTGGTCGCGCCGTTCGTCGTGGACGTGCGCGTCAGGCGCGAAGCCGGCGGCCAGCGCCTCGGCGTCATCGGCCTCGGCGGCGGCGAAGTAGCGGGCGATGGGGGCGGGGAGTTTGATCATGGGCGTCGGGCCTCTGGGGTGGCGATACCCAGGATTTGGCGCTATACAGAAGCCATGGCAAGAACCGACAAAATCGTAGGGTACTCACCTACAGGTAAGCTAGAGGACGTCACGCCCGACCTGGCCGCGAGCGGGGTCGAGACGGCGTTCCGCATGCTGGAGGGCCGCTGGAAGATGGTGATCATCTTCCACCTCTTCGACCGCCAGGTGCTCAGGTTCTCCGAGCTGGAGCGCGCCATCCCCGGCGTCTCGCAGAAGATGCTGATCCAGCAGCTCCGGGACCTGGAGCGCGACGGCATCGTCGAGCGCCAGATCTACGCCCAGGTGCCGCCCAAGGTGGAATACCGCCTGACCGAATGGGGCCAGGCCATGTGCCCGGCCCTGGACTCGCTGCTGGAATGGGCGGCCCAGAAGCCGGCGCCGGGTTGAGCCCGCCGCCCGCCCGGACAGACGGCCCAAGGCCCCACACCCTGCCAGACCAGATCGCGTTCGGCCTCAGGCTCGTCCTGGCCGCCTTCTATGTCGCCGCAGGGGTGCTCCACCTCACCGGGCCCGACGGGTTCCTGAAGATCATGCCGCCGATGATCCCGGCGCCCGGCGCGGTGGTGGCCTTCACCGGCGTCTGCGAGATCGCCGGCGCGATCGGCCTGCTGGTCCCTAAGACGCGGCTGTGGGCCGGCCGGATGCTCGCCCTCTATGCGCTGTGCGTGTGGCCGGCCAACCTCTACCACGCGCTGGCAGGCGTCCATGTGCCGCCGCTGCCCGACAGCTGGTGGTATCACGGCCCCCGCCTGGCCTTTCAGCCGGTGCTGATCTGGGTGGCGCTGTTCGCCGGCGGCGCGGTGCGCTGGCCCCTGGCGCCCAGGGGCCGCGCGCCCGGCCCGCCTTAGGCCAGCTCGAACTGCCCCACGCGCTTGCGCAGGATGGCCTCGGCGTCGGCCATGATCTTGTCGATCAGGTCCTTCACCGTCGGGATGTCGTGGATCAGGCCGGCGACCATGCCGCAGGACCAGCCGCCGGCGTCCATCTCCCCGTCGCGCATGATGGCCGGATAGACGCCCGCCACTTCCGGGGCGATATCGGCGAAGGTGATGGCCGCGCCCATCTCCTTCTCCTTGGCCAGCAGGCGCTCGACGCCCGCATTGACCAGCACCCGCTCGGTATTGCGCAGGGGCCGCATGATCAGCCGGGTGTCCAGCTCGCTGGCGTCCACCAGGGCCTGCTTCACATTAGGGTGCACCGGCGCTTCCTGGGTGGCGATGAAGCGGGTGCCCATATTGATCCCGTCGGCGCCGAGGCAGAGCGCCGCGGCCAGCGAGCGCCCATCGGCCATGCCGCCCGAGGCCAGGAACGGGATCTCCAGCTCCTCGGCCGCCCGGGGCAGCAGGATGAAGTTGGGCACGTCGTCCTCGCCCGGATGGCCGCCGCATTCAAAGCCATCGACGCTGACCGCGTCGCAGCCGATGGACTGGGCCTTCAGCGCGTGGCGCACGGCGGTGCACTTGTGGATCACCTTGATGCCCGCCTCTTTCAGGGCCGGCAGGTACTTCTGCGGATTGTTGCCCGCTGTCTCGACCACCTTGACGCCGGACTTGACGATCGCCTCGACAAAGCCCGGATAGTCCGGCGGCGTGACCGAGGGCAGGAAGGTCAGGTTCACCCCGAACGGCTTGTCGGTCATCCCCCGGCACCGCGCGATCTCGGCGGAAAGCTTCTCCGGCGTCCCCTGGGTGAGGCCGGTGATGATGCCCAGACCGCCCGCATTGGACACCGCCGCGGCCATCTCGGCGAAGCCCACATAGTGCATGCCCCCCTGGACGATCGGATGCTCGACGCCGAGCAGGTCTGTGATGCGGGTCTTCATGGTCGGCTCCTCCCAGGGGGCTTGTGTTTGTTGGGTCGGAGTCGTGCGCGGAATGGGCGACGGGTGCAAGTGGGGGGCGTGGGCAATACCGAGGAACAGCAACTTCGCCGATGGCTTTTCTGCGAGTTTGGCAGAGCGGCGCTCGGCGGAACAAGCTGCCTAAAAATCCCAGTGCTCGCCGCCTATCTCATAAGCATCCATTGGGGAAGCCATTGACGACTCCCAGCCAGATCTGATTATGGGAGCCAAGCGACTCGAGCTTGGGGGAATGTTATTAGATAGACTTTCTATTCTAACGTTTTTATTTACTTCGGCATCATAACGTCGGCCCGTCTTCGCGGGTGGCGGTGTCGGTCATGATGCGCTGGACGCTTCAGGGAGGAGCAACGGGGGCTTCGACCGGTCCTTAATCAGTCCCTCCCTCACTAAGCGGCCGCGAATTTCAAGTCGAGCCTCGCCCGATGAGGGAATAAAAACGACCGTCAGAAACCAGCTATGACTTTCAGATCCAGCTCCCAAATACGTGTGGCCCGGAAGACAATTGCGAGGCTAGTTCGGAAGGGTGTTGAAACCGGACCGACTGCGATTTCTCGCCGGCGTATGGCCTTCCAGGCGGGTGAGGTAATCTCGGCGCGTTGAGGCGTCCGTATCCCTCAGCTTCACACTTGCCACTCCATTTTCGAAACTCAACACAACCGGACCGACGTTAATTGTGCAATCCTCTTCGGGAAGATCGACGTCATACTCAGCGGAAGAAGAGGTCGAGTAAAGTCGGTTCACCGCTAGATTCTTGTGACCCGGTGCATGGGTTAGATGAATAAGGACCAAATCTAAAACATGCTTTTCACTCGATAACGCAAAAGCATCAATCGCGGCCTTGTTGTGAAGAGGAAGCATTTGGCGGACTTCACTGCCGGAAATCCATTTGTCGGCTTGGTAGAGGGTGTGGCCGGAAACGAGCTGCTTCCCCAACGCCCGAATTGCTTCATCGCCGACCGAACGGGTTGGTGTGACCTCGCGATGGGGGCCAAAAAACTCCATCACAACGAAGCCGCTTACCACTGCGCCAATCGCGACAATCACGGCGGGGATCGCCAGCGAGGGGCGCAATTGCGCAACCCAAGCGGCAAACAGGACTAGCGCTATTAGGAGATTGATAAGCCTGAGGCCGGTCTTCTTTCGCGTGTCCATTGTCACTCCGACGATCACCTATCTTCTTTATGTGGGGACGAGCCCAGTTGGCTCCAAGCTATCCCACCGGCGATGGCTTGGGCAAAAGTGGCAGGCGCAGTGAACACCAGTGCGATCATTCCTCCAAAAAGAATGAACGTCGCAAATTGCAAAAGGTACTGTGCGCGCGGTCGGTTGGGAACGATCCGCTGGATAACGTCGTGAAGCCCCCACACCTTTCGCCGCTGCATTGACGTTCGCATCCAAAGGAGCGTTGCGCCTGCCACGCTAAAGACATAGAGAACTGCTAAGTCGCTGAAGTTGTCAGGATAGTTCACGTCAGCGCCTTCGCCTTAAGTCGCAAAAGCGCTAGACGAGACTTGGCTTCTTCCAAGCGACCAATTAGATCCGAGACGTCAGCCTCGGTAAGTTGAAGCAGCAGGCGGCTATCGCTGTCAGTTTCTATGTTTGCAAGAACGATTGGCACTGTAACTGCAACGTCGTTGCCCTCAAAACGTACGCGGAGGTCAACTACCAGACTTATCTCGCTCAGCGACGGGACTACGGCTCCGGCGAGCCGTGCTTCACCCAGCGTTCGCTTCAGATCTTTGCGATGCGCGGTAAGGACTTCGATCAGATCGCGAACGGTCTCCACATCTTCTGGCTCGTAGAGCGAGGCAGAATGTTGAAGAACTTCGGACGCGCTGGCGTCAATTTCAACTGAAATCCCAAATAATAGCGAGAATGCTAACACTACTAAGTTAGCGTCTCGAACAGTAATGTCCGTGACGTCTGCCACATCGCTAGGCTGTGGGTTTCTTCCTTGTGCTAGCTCATCCGTAAACTTGAGGAATAATTCCCTGCGCCTGTCCGCAGAAATCTTTTTTGACGATACACTGAACCCTGCCTTCGCATCCGCAACAACGCGAGGCGGCAGGTCTGCAAGGCGGCTCTCAATAAGCGTGCCTGCATCACCAACAATTTTCGCCATATCGCTCCCCCAAAGCCAGATCGGAAGAGCACACGTCTGAACTCCAGTCACGTCGTAACCTCGTATGCCGTCTTCCGCTT
>CALEOQ010000391.1 GCA_937910255.1 uncultured Caulobacteraceae bacterium
AGAGGTGGAAAAGTAGAGATAAGAGGATAAACGGGAGAAGTGTGAGGCTGAGGTGGAGAAGGAGATAAGGAAACCACAAACAGATATGTGTGAAGAAACGAGTGTATTAGGGTATTGTTAATTTTTTTTTTTCAAGCAGAAGACGGCATACGAGATTACGACGTGACTGGAGTTCAGACGTGTGCTCTTCCGATCTGCGGCGAGGATCGAGGGCCGCAGATAGTTGCCGTGCACCCCGGTGAAGAGGTTCGAATAGACGATGTCCTCGCCACGGCTCTCGACGATCATGTCCTTGTAGCCCTGGGCGGCGTTGGCCTCTTTCGTCGCGATGAAGGCCGAGCCGATATAGGCCAAGTCCGCCCCCATGGCCTGGGCGCCCAGAATGGCCGCGCCATTGGCGATGGCGCCCGACAGGGCGATCGGCCCGTCGAACCAGGTGCGCAGTTCCTGGATCAGCGCAAACGGCGACAGAGCTCCGGCATGGCCGCCGGCCCCGGCCGCCACCGGGATCAGGCCGTCGGCGCCCTTCTCAACCGCCTTGCGGGCGAAGCGATCATTGATGATGTCGTGCATGACGATGCCGCCATAGGCGTGCACCGCCTGGTTCACATCCTCCCGCGCGCCCAGCGAGGTGATGATGATCGGAACCTTGTACTTGGCCGCCATCTCCACATCGTGCTCCAGCCGGTCGTTGGTCTTGTGCACGATCTGGTTCACGGCGAAGGGCGCCGACGGCAGGTCGGGGTTCTTGGCGTCCCAGTCGGCCAACTCCTCGGTGATCTGAGCCAGCCACTCGTCCAGCTGGCTCGCCGGCCGAGCGTTCAGCGCCGGGAAGGAGCCGACGATGCCGGCCTTGCACTGGGCGATCACCAGCTCCGGGTTCGAGATGATGAACAGGGGCGAGGCGATGGCCGGCAGGCGCAGGCGGTCACGGAGGATGGGCGGCAGGGCCATGGGCGTTTCCTTTGTCGGCGGACGTTCTGATTTACGATGTAAGCGGAAACCCCGCTCCGGCGCAAGAAGCCTCGCATGTTCCCATGACCAGACCCCACGGCCTCGAAAATCCGCGTCCAGGCGCCGTGGCGGCGCCCTTGACGCTCCCCGCGCCCGCGGCTCATCACAGGGACGATGGTCCAGATCGCTCCCCCCGCCGTGGAATTTCCGCCGGCCAGCGCCGAAGACTGGCGCGCCCTCGTCCTCAAGACCTTGGGCGACAAGCCCCCAGAGAGTCTGACCACCACCACGGCCGAAGGCCTGACCATCGCCCCGCTCTACGGGCCGATGGACGCCCAGCCCGTGCCAACCCGGCCCTTCGATCCCGACCGCCCCTGGGACCTGCGCGGCGCGACCCGCCATCCGGACCCGGCCCGGGCCAATGCCGACATCCTGGCCGACCTCGAGGGCGGCGCGGCCTCGGTGCTGGTCGCCCTCGATCCTGAGGGCCAGGCCGGCTGCGCCGTTGGCTCGGCAGACGACATTGCCCAGGTCCTCGACGGCGTCATTCTCGAGCTGGCGCCGGTCGCCCTGGACTCAGGCTTTCTGGGGACCATCGCGTCGGACTGGCTGAGCAGCGCCGCCAAGGCCGCCCCGGCCGCCCAGCTCCTGTTCCATCTCGATCCGCTCAGCGCCTTCGCCGCCGCAGGCGAAAGCCCCGGCCCCATCGAGGCCCACATCTTCGCCGCGGCTGGCGCCGCCGCCCGCCACACTCAGACCTATCCCCAGGCCCAGCTGTTTCTCGCCTCCGGCTCCGTGGTCCACGAGGCCGGCGGGGGCGAGGCCTGCGAGATCGCCTTCGCCACGGCCAGCGCGCTCGCCTACGCCAAGGCCATGGTCCGCGCCGGCATGGGCATGGACCAGGCCTTCGCCCGCATCACGCTCGGCCTCACAGCCGAGGCCGACTACTTCCTGACCATCGCCAAGCTGCGCGCCGCCCGCCTGGTCTGGGCCCGGCTGGTCGGCGCCTGCGGCCTTGACGTTCCGGCCCGCACCGAGCCCCGGTCCCCCCGGCGCATTCCCCCCCCCCGCCACCCCCTGCCCAACCAGCCGCCCC
>CALEOQ010000392.1 GCA_937910255.1 uncultured Caulobacteraceae bacterium
GGGGGGTGGGCGCCGAGAGGGCGCGGCTGGGGTCCGGGGGCGGCTGACAGGCGCGCCACACTCTCGGGAAGGCGGTGGCGAAGGCATTTCCGGGGGCGAGCCAGGAAGCGGCGCGCAAGGCCGAGGAATACGCCCGCGGCATGGTCACCGGCGGCACGCTCTTCGAAGAGCTGGGCTTCTACTATGTCGGCCCCATCGACGGCCACGACATGGAAGCCCTGGTGGCGGTGCTGAAGAACGCCCGCGAGATCACCGACCGGCCGGTCCTGGTTCACGTGGTGACCCAGAAGGGCAAGGGCTACGCCCCGGCCGAGAGCGCCGCCGACAAGCACCATGCGGTGGTCAAGTTCGACGTGGTCACCGGCCTGCAGGCCAAGGCCCAGGCCAAGGCGCCTGGCTACACCAAGGTGTTCGCCACCGAACTCATCAAGCAGGCGGAGCGCGACCCGACCATCTGCGCCATCACCGCGGCCATGCCGTCGGGCACCGGCCTCGACCTGTTCGGCCAGGCCTTCCCGGACCGCACCTATGACGTGGGCATCGCCGAGCAGCATGCGGTGACCTTCGCCGCCGGCCTGGCCGCTGACGGCATGAAGCCGTTCGCGGCGATCTACTCGACCTTCCTGCAGCGCGGCTACGACCAGGTGGTCCACGATGTGGCCATCCAGGGCCTGCCGGTGCGCTTCGCCATCGACCGGGCGGGCCTGGTGGGCGCCGATGGGCCGACCCACGCCGGCTCCTTCGATGTGGGCTTCATGGGCGCCCTGCCGGGCATGGTGCTGATGGCCGCGTCGGACGAGGCTGAACTCGCCCATATGGTCGCCACCTCGGTCGCCATTGACGATCGCCCCAGCGCCTTCCGCTATCCGCGCGGGGAGGGGACCGGCGTCGCCATTCCCGAACGCGCCGCGCCGCTGGAGATCGGCAAGGGCCGCATCGTGCGGGAGGGCACGGCCGTCGCCCTGCTCTCGTTCGGCGCCCGCCTGCCCGAATGCCTGAAGGCCGCCGATATGCTGGGCGCCCGGGGGCTTTCCACCACTGTGGCCGACGCCCGCTTCGCCAAGCCCCTGGATATCGACCTGATCCTGCGCCTGGCCCGCGAGCACGAGGCCCTGATCACGGTGGAAGAAGGCGCCATGGGCGGCTTCGGCGCCTTCGTGCTGGAGGCTCTGGCCCGCCATGGCGCCCTGGACGCCGGGCTCAAGGTCCGCACCCTGACCCTGCCTGACATCTTCCAGGATCATGACAAGCCGGAACTGATGTACGCCCAGGCCGGCCTCGACGCCGAAGGGATCGCGCGCACCGCCCTTTCGGCGCTTGGCGCCGATATTGTCGCGGCGGCCGGCCGCCGGGCCTAATCAGCGGCAGTAGCGCAGGAAGCTTCGCAGTTCCCGACGGGGCGCGGCGGGCGGCGCAATCACGCTGCCCAGGGCGGCCAGGCGCAGTTCGCCGGTCTTGGCGAAATTCTCCGCCACCGGCGCCCGGTCGGCGAATTCCACCCGCACGGCCGAGCCTTCGGGCGTGGGGCCTACGGTGGCCTGGCCAGGAATGGTGGTCGATTGCTCGCCGGAGCTGAGGGTGACGCTCACCGGCCAGGGCGCGCGTCGACCCACATCGTCAAGCCAGACGCCATTTTCATTGCGCACCGCCAGCGTCCGGGCGGCCGAGAAGTAGGCGACGATCTGCCGGGTGTCCTTGGCGCAGCTCAAGGCCAGGGTCACATCCTGCCCGCCCGGCGTCGCATAACCCAATTCAGCGGGATCGGACTCCGCACGATAGATCCAGGTGGGCTCCTGAGCACTGGCCTGCGGGGCGGCGAGGAGGGCCAAGAGGCCTAAGGCGGGCAGGAGCTTGATCGACAGGCGGGTCATGGGGCGAGCTTAGCTGCGGGCCGCCACCGGCTCCAGTCGCTTTGCGATCAGACCGGCTGGCCGCACTGGCCGAAGAAGTCAGCGACCATGGCGCGATCGGCGCCGACAGCCGGGGCCGAAACGGTGCGGCCGGCGGTGCGGACATCCAGTTCGCCGGTGCGGGCGAAGCTGTTGAGGGCCGGCGTGTCGGCCGAAGCCATTTCCATCACGACGCCGACCCCCTGGATCGGGGTGGGCGCCACGGGGCTGGTCAGGTCGAAGCCTTCCCGCCGCGAGGCCAGACCGACCGCGCCTGAGGCGGTGTCCGACGTGGTGACGGCGACCTCCACCTGACCCGACTGCGGCTGGCAGCTCAGCATGACCAGCACATTGTCCGACCGGGCCTCGCCATAGACCAGCTTCAAGCCCTCGCTCTGGGTGTGGTTGAGCGCCCAGGCCATGTCGGCGCGGGTTTCGGTGTTCTGATGGGCGCAGGCCGCGGCGATGACGAGGGCGGCGGACAGGCCGAAGATCGAACGGGTGCGCATGGTCGGGCGTCTCCTTCGCAGAAGACAACGCCGACCCTCGCCCGGGGTTCACCCCTAGGGGGTCAGAAGGGCGAGAAGCTCTCCACCAGCGACTGGCCGGCGGGCGTCTTCTGCACGCGGCTGATGTCGCCGCGGCCGCCATAGCTGATGCGGGCCTCGGCGATCTGGGTGTGGCGGATGGTGTTGGACGAGGTGATGTCCTCAGGCCGGATGATGCCGGCCACCGACAGCTGGCGGACCTCGTTGTTGGTCCGGACCTCCTGGGTGGCCTGGATCATCATATTGCCGTTGGGCAGGACGGCGGTGACCACGGCCGCCACCGTCAGGCTGATCTTCTCAGAGCGCGAAACCGAGCCTGCGCCGGTGTTGGTGGACGAGGAATTGGTGGAGATAGCGTTGGCCGGGTCGAAGCCGCCGGGCAGGATGCGGCCGAGGCTCGACTCCAGGCCCAGGAAGTTGGGCACACCCGCCGTCATGCCGCCGCTGCGGCTGCTGTTGGTGGAGTTGGAGGTCTGGGCCCGGTCGTCGATCTCGATCTGGACGGTGACGATGTCGCCCACGCGGTTGGCCCGCTGGTCCAGGAAGAAGGCCCGGGCGCCGCTGCGCCACAGCGAATTGGCCGAGGCCGGGGTGGGCATGGGCTGGTTGGCCGAGGCCAGGATCATCTGCTGTTGCGGGACCAGGGCGGCCGGATAGCGCACCGGCGTCAGGTCGGGACCGGCGACGGCCTCCTGGACGGTGGAGCAGGCGCCCAGCGGCAGCAGGGCGAGGACGGCGAGGGTGGCGGGGCGCATGGCGCGAGCGCTCTCTTGACGGGTCAACCCAGGGCCGGGCGGGGGGCGCGGGGATTGACGCGGCCGAGGGAGGGCTGGCCGACGTCGGGTTTGGTAAGCGGGGCGTCAGTCTGTTCTGCGGCACCAGCCGGCTGCATCGCGAGCATAAGTTGAATAAGAGTCGGGCCGAAGTGCTGCAGATTATTACCGACACCGTGGCGTACGCGGCCGAGCGG
>CALEOQ010000393.1 GCA_937910255.1 uncultured Caulobacteraceae bacterium
AGAGTGAGTATGTGTTTAAGGCTGAGAGCACGCTAACGAGTATCATTGTTTTTTTTTTTTCAAGCAGAAGACGGCATACGAGATTACGACGTGACTGGAGTTCAGACGTGTGCTCTTCCGATCTCAAGGGCATGTCGCAACTGGCCGAAGAGACCGGCCTGTCCCGCCAGGCCCTCTACAAGGCGCTCAGCGCCGAGGGCCGTCCAGAGTTCAGCACGGTCCTGAAGGTGGCCGGCGCCCTGGGCTTCCGCCTGCATCCGCAGCGGGTGGCGGAGGGCGTTTGAGCGGGTTCGGTGGCTGACGATGCGGCGGGTCGGCGGTCCCCCCTGAACACGCTTCGGCCGCCAACTGGGGGCAGGGTCCCGCAGCATCGCGCCAGGAGGGGACGCTGGCCTCGGTCCGGACACCGGACGCCCTTCGTCGCGAAAGTACGGTCAGATGCTGAGTCGCCTTCCGCTTAGCGCTCACGCGTCCGCTTTAGGAAAGGCATGCTTGGATGCTGCTTCGCGTCGGCGCAGCCTGAGACCGAACAGCGCCCGCACCGGCGGCCAGGGGCGGATCAACAGGTGATAGACACCGAGCGGGACAACGCCCGTCGCCACCGCCAGCAGCATCGCCTCGACAGGTATTGGTAGAGCGTAGGGGAACAGCAGCCAGGCTGTGGTCAGCAGGACGGGCTGGTGCAGCATATAGATCGGCAGGACCGCATCGGTCAGGTAGGTCAGGGTCGCCGAGGGCCGATCCAGCCATCGTTTGGCGAAGCCGCAGACCGTCAGGATCGTGACCCAGCCATAGACGCCGCCCAGGATCTGATACGCCGTCGACCAAGCTGGATTCGGCGGGCCCTGCGGGAGCGCGGTGTAAAGCGCCATATAGGCCGCCATCAGGGCTACAGCGGCGAGGCCGAGGACACGGCGACGGTAGGCCAGCGCCTCCCACACCTCGCTTCGGGACGCGAGCGCCGCGCCGGCGGCGAACAGACCCGCCCATTTCACGTGCGCGGCCCAGTCGTCATAAAATGAATGGGTGAACGGCGCGACGAAGTGGATCAGGAGGTTCGTCGCCGCCATCCAGGCCGCCGGCGTGAGCAGCAGCAGCCAGGCTGGGGGCTCGCCGCGCAGGAGCCGCCGCAAGGGCGGAAACACGGCGGCGAAGACCAGCCCGTAGGCGAACAAGTAGATCAGGAACCACAGGTGGTCCCATGTGGGGGTGGGACGGCCCAGCGCGGCGAAATAGCGGCTGTCGGCCAGCAGGTAGTGCCTCAGCCAATAGCTCAGATACGGCAGGCCGGTGTCGCCCTGCGCGCGCAACTGCACCCAGACCTGCAGCGGATTGATCAGCAACATGCCGGTCAGGATAGCCGGCTGAAGGCGCACCACGCGGTCACCAGCAAAACGCCAAGCGCCCAGCCGCTCGATCAGGAAGCGGCACGCGACACCGGAGATCACGAACAGCAATGCCATTCGCCAGGCGCTCAGCGCCTCCATCAGCGGCTCCAGCCCGGGCGCCAGCCGCGGACTCTTCAGGTTGTAGCTCCACGTCACGTAGAGCATGCCCACGTGGAAGATTATCAGGCCGCCGAACGCCAGCACGCGCAACCAATCGAGGAAGTACTTGCGGGGACCCATCCCGGCCTCCTTGCGAAAGCACGGAGGTTGCCTTCGGGGCGGAGCTCACGTCTCCCCAACGCTTGCACGGCCCCGACGATTGCGGAAATCGGGGAGCTTATGCGGTCTTTGGTGAGGCCGCGGGCGGCGTATCGGCGCGCTGGCGGAATTCGGACGGCGTGACGCCCGTCACCTCGCGGAAGCCACGGTTGAAGGTGTTGACCGACTGGTAGCCGGCGTCGAGCGCCAGCGTCAGAATCGGCGTGCGGCGGTTGGCGGGGTCCTCGAGCGCGGCCGCGACCTCGGCGACGCGGTGAGCGTGGAGGAAGGCGTTGAAGTTGCGGAAGCCGAGGCGCTCATGAATCAGCCGCCGCAGGCGGTACTCAGGGACGACCACCCGTCGGGCGAGCCCCGTCAAACTCAAAGTGGGGTCTCGATAGATCCGATCTCGTTGGAGCAACAACCGCAGGCGCGCCAAGGCGGCCTCGTCGGAGCTGGCCGTGGCCGGCGCAGAAGGACGAGTAGGGGCCGAATCTGGCGCCTGCAGGGAGCCCCAGCCGCCGCGGACGAGAAGCGCCGCCAGCAGGAGGGTGTGAAACGCCGTCAGCAGTAAGTGAGCCTGGTAGTTGGCGGGACTCTCTTCCGGAATCACGACGCGCAGCAGGAGGCTAGAGGCGACCACGCTGACGGCCAGGATCAAGAGCAGCACCGCCCGGACGCGCCGGCGAGCATCGTCGAGGTCTGTACGCCAATCGGCCACGGTCCACCAAGCGGCCGCGCCGGCGAGCAGGAATTGAAGCGCTGTCGGAATGGCTTCGGTCAAGTGTTCGAAACCGACAAACCGCAGCGGACCCTCGAGGGCCATTTGTAGGGCGAAGAGTGCAAGTATCCAGGCGGGTGGCCATCCCCGGTCCGTGAAGAGGCGGTAAGCCAGGAGCATGAAAAGGCCGGGCGCCGCATTCCGCGCCAGGTCGAGCCAGGGGGCTGCGGCGCCCAGCGAGATGCGGAACGGCTCTCCGATCCAGGGTCCGTAGTCTTGCCGACCATGCAGCACATGGGCGACGATGGCGCAACAGAGCGCCGCCAAGAGCCAGGCGTTGGCCTCTCGCGGCTTCCGTGCGATGGCCGCCATGCCGAGGTGTATCGCAGACAGCGCCATGGCGGCGTCCAGGCAGAGGAGAAGCAGGTCAGATGACATCGGGCGCTCCGAGGCTCATGAGAACGTAAGGCCCGGCCGGCCGGCCGTCACGCTTGTGCTTCACGCCGCCTCCTGCCGAGCGGCAATGTCGCGCGTCCGGGGCCGAAGCAGTCTGCGGCCAACAGCTCTGAATGCAGGGCGGGGCAGCGTGGACTCACTGCATGTCTCTGCTGAGCTCTAATCGGCCTCCACCGGCACGCCAGCCCCCACCCCCCGCAATTCCTACCGCTGCGCAGGAGTCTGGAGGTTGTGGCGGGGGGGCGGCCTATGTAGGTTGCGGCCCTCATCCCATCATCCGTGTCTGCAAGGACCGTCCGCGCTCATGAGCGACGCCGAGAAACGCACCTTCACCGACGAGGAGGCGCTCAGCTTCCACCGTCTGCCCACCCCTGGGAAAATCGCCATCGTGCCGACCAAGCCGATGGCCACGCAGCGGGATCTCTCGCTGGCCTATTCCCCGGGCGTGGCCGTACCGGTGCTGGCCATCGCCGAGGACCCGGACAAGGCCTATGACTATACGTCCAAGGGCAATCTGGTCGCGGTGATCTCCAACGGCACGGCGATCCTGGGGCTGGGCAATCTGGGCGCGCTGGCGTCCAAGCCGGTGATGGAGGGCAAGAGCGTCCTCTTCAAGCGCTTCGCCGACGTGGACTCCATCGATGTGGAGGTCTCGGCCACCGATCCGGACGAGATCATCACCGTCGTCAAGAATATCGGCGTCACCTATGGCGGCATCAATCTGGAGGACATCAAGTCCCCGGAATGCTTCCGCATCGAGACCGAGCTGCAGGAGCTGCTCGACATCCCGGTGTTCCACGACGACCAGCACGGCACGGCGATCATCTCGTGCGCGGGCCTGCTGAACGCCTGCAAGATCACCGGGCGGCGCCTGGACGAGGCGAAGGTCGTGCTGTGCGGCGCGGGCGCCGCGGGCATCGCCTCGCTGGAGCTGATGAAGGCCATGGGGGTGCGGGCCGAGAACTGCATCGCGGTGGACAATACCGGC
The DNA here is from genome assembly GCA_937910255.1 of uncultured Caulobacteraceae bacterium. Taxonomy (GTDB): domain Bacteria; phylum Pseudomonadota; class Alphaproteobacteria; order Caulobacterales; family Caulobacteraceae; genus Phenylobacterium. The sequence continues at coordinate 3,812 of CALEOQ010000393.1, forward strand.
GTCATCTATCGAGGTCGCCCGGACAATATGAACCAGTGGAAGTCGGCCCACGCGATCGACACCGACAAGCGCACCCTGGCCGAGGCGCTGGACGGCGCCGACGTCTTCCTGGGCCTGTCGGTGAAAGGGGCGGTGACCGCAGAGATGGTCGCCTCGATGGCGCCCAATCCGATCATCTTCGCCATGGCCAATCCCGATCCGGAGATCACGCCGGAAGAGGTTCATGCGATCCGCAAGGACGCCATCATGGCCACCGGGCGCAGCGACTATCCCAACCAGGTCAACAACGTCCTGGGCTTCCCCTACATCTTCCGCGGCGCGCTCGACGTGCGGGCGCGGCGGGTGAATATGGAGATGAAGATCGCCTGCGCCCAGGCCCTGGCGGCGCTCGCCCAGGAGGACGTGCCCGACGAGGTGGCCGCGGCCTATCACGGGGTGCAGCTGAAGTTCGGCCCGCAATACATCATCCCCAGCCCGTTTGACCCGCGGCTGATCTGGTACATCCCGCCCTTCGTGGCCCAGGCGGCCATGGACACCGGGGTGGCGCGCAAGCCCATCGAGGACATGGACGCCTATCGCGCCCAGCTGGCCCAGCGCCTCGATCCCACCGCGGCCTTCCTGCAGAAGCTGCAGGGCGCGGTGCTGTCGGGGCCGAAGAAGCGCGTGGTGTTCGCTGAGGGCGAAGAACCCAGCGTGATCCGCGCGGCCTACGCCTTCCAGACCGCCGGCCTCGGCGAGGCCATCCTGGTCGGCCGCGAGGCGCTGGTGGCCGAGAACATGCGCGCCGTGGGCCTGAGCCCCGAGGATGCGAACCTGAAGGTGATCAACGCCCGGGTGTCGGAGCACAATCCGGAGTTCGCCGACTATCTCTATGAGCGGCTGCAGCGCCAGGGCTATCTGATGCGCGACGTCCAGCGGCTGGTGAACCAGGACCGCAACACCTTCGCCGCCTGCATGGTGGCGCTCGGCCACGCCGACGGCATGGTGACCGGCGTGACGCGGTCCTATGACCAGGTGCTGGACGAGGTGCTGCGGGTGATCGATCCCGCGGCCGGCGGCCGGGTGATGGGCATGTCGGTGCTGCTGGGCAAGGGCCACACCCTGTTCATCGCCGACACCAATGTCACCGAGATGCCCGAGGCCGAGGACCTGGTGGAGATCGCGCTCGAGGCCGCTCATGCGGTCAAGGCGCTGGGCTACACCCCGCGCCTGGCCTTCATGTCCTATTCCACCTTCGGCAATCCCATGGGCGACCGCTCCGAAAAGGTGCGCGAGGCCGTGGCCATGCTCGACGAGATGGACCTGGACTTCGAGTACGAAGGCGAAATGCCCCCGGCCCTGGCGCTGGAGCCGGAACGCCGCGGCAACTTCCCCTTCATGCGCCTGACCGGGCCGGCCAATGTGCTGATCATGCCGGCCATCCACTCGGCGGCCATCTCCACCCAGCTGGTCCAGGCCTTCGGCGGCGCCACCGTCGTGGGGCCGATCCTGCTCGGCCTCGAAAAGTCGGTGCAGATCTGCCCGCTCTCGGCCTCGGTGTCGCGCATCCTGCAGCTCGCCACCCTGGCCGCCTATGACCACCAGAGCCAGGGCGAGGCCGTCCTGTGATCACCCAGGCAGACCACCGCCTGACCTAGGGATCGCGCGCCTCCGGGCGGCGGGCGATCCGTCGCCGCCGCTCCGGGGGAGATCGCGCCATGGGCGCCTCAGATATCGCCTCGTCCGCCCCCGGCTTCACCCTTGGGGTGGACTTCGGCACCACCAACACCGTCGTGGCCCTAGCCCTGCCGGGCGAGCCGGCCCAGCTGGTGCGGTTTCCCGCGCCTGAAGGCGAGCTCTTCGCCTTCCGCTCGGCGCTGGCCTTCCACGCCCCGCCCGAGCATCCCACCGAGCGCACGGTGGAGGCCGGCCCCTGGGCCATCGAGGCCTATGTGGAGGACCCGCTGGAGACGCGGTTCATCCAGTCGTTCAAGACCTTCGCGGCCTCGGCCAACTTCACCGAGACCCAGATTCTCGGTCGGCGCTACGCCTTCGAAGACCTGCTCTCGGCCTTCCTGCTGAAGCTGCGCGACCATGCGGGCGCAGCGCTTAACGACCTGCCCGGCCGGGTCATCGTCGGCCGCCCCGTCACCTTCGCCGGCGCCGCGCCCAAGGCCGAGCTGGCGCTGGCCCGCTATGAGACGGCCTTTTCCCGCCTGGGATTCTCGGAAATCCTCTATGTCTATGAGCCGGTGGGCGCGGCCTTCTTCTTCGCCCGCACGCTCAAGGCCGACGCCACCGTCCTGGTGGGCGACTTCGGCGGCGGCACCAGCGACTTCTCGATCATCCGCTTTCGCCGGGACGACGCCGGCGCCTTCCGGGCCGAGCCCCTGGGGCGGTCCGGCGTCGGCGTGGCCGGCGACGCCTTCGACTACCGGATCATCGACAATCTGGTCTCGCCGGCGCTGGGCAAGGGGTCGAGCTACAAGACCTTCGGCAAGGTCCTGCCCATTCCCAACCGCTACTATTCAGCCTTCGCCCGAGATCGGAAGAGCGTCGTGTAGGGAAAGAGTGTAGATCTCGGTGGTCGCCGTATCATTAAAAAAAAAATAAACACGACGAGAGACGCAAGACCTCGCTGCAAACCAGCGTCGTCCGCCCTGGCAGTGTCATCCACGATCGCAACGCCCCCCCC
>CALEOQ010000394.1 GCA_937910255.1 uncultured Caulobacteraceae bacterium
CCCCTGAATAAAAACATAATCTTATGGTAGAATACTGTGAATTAGCGCCAAATTTTAAAATATCCCGCATTTTGATGGGTTTGTGGCAGATTGCAGATATGGAAAAGGGTGGGAGTAAACTTGACCCACCACCGCCATGTCATAGCGCGCCGTCATGTGCGGACCGCCGCCTTCCGGGCGCCGGGCGCCCTCCTGCTCCCCATCAAGCGCCGCCCTCCGTCATCCAGTCGTTGCATGATTGGTCTAGACCACGTGAAGGTAACAAGGGCAAGACACGTGATCGCATCCCTGCGCCTCCGCCTGACCCGGGCCCATCCCGTGGCCTTCGTCCTGTTCGCCGGTCTGGCGGGCTTCTGCGCGTACTTCTCGATGTACGCCTTCCGCAAACCCTTCACCGCCGCGACCTTCGACAACGTCGCGGGCTGGGACTTCGTCCTGGACTACAAGATCGCCCTGGTCCTGGCCCAGGTGGCCGGCTACGCCCTGTCCAAGCTTGCGGGCGTCAAGGTGATCTCGGAGATGCGGCCTGAGCGCCGGGCCGTGGCCATCGTGGCGCTGATCGGCGCCTCCTGGATCGCCCTGGTGCTGTTTGCGGTGATCCCGGCGCCCTGGAATGTGGCGGCCCTGTTTCTGAACGGCCTGCCGCTGGGCCTCATCTGGGGTCTGGTGTTCGGCTTTATGGAAGGGCGACGCACCAGCGAGGTCCTGGGGGCGATCCTCTGCGCCAGCTTCATCCTCTCCTCAGGCGTGGTGAAGTCTGTGGGCAAGGCGCTGATGGAGAGCGCCGACATCTCCCCCTTCTGGATGCCGGCGGCGACCGGCGTCGTCTTCATGCCTCTGCTGGCCATCTCGGTGCTGGCGCTCGCCGCCCTGCCGCCGCCCAGTCGCGCCGACGAGGCCGAGCGGGTCGCCCGCCGCCCGATGATGGCCGAACAGCGGGCCAGGTTCCTGGCCGCCCACTGGCCGCTCCTGGTCCTGCTGGTGGCCGCCTATGTGCTGCTCACCGCCTTCCGCGACCTGCGCGACAACTTCGCCGCCGAGATCTGGCGCGCCCTGGGCTATGGCGACGCCGCAGCCATCTTCACCGCCAGCGAAGGCCCCGTGGCGGTCCTGTCGCTGGTGTCCATGGGCGTGCTGATCGCCGTGAAGAACAACGGCCGCGCCCTGTTGTTCATGCACGGGGTGATCATGGCGGGCTTTGCGCTCCTGGGCGCCTCGACCCTGGCCTATCAGCAGGGCCTCCTGTCCCCCATCGCCTGGATGATCGCCAGCGGCGCGGGCCTCTACCTCGCCTATACGCCGTTCAACGCCATGCTGTTTGACCGGATGATCGCCTATACCGGCACGGTGGGCACCGCCGGCTTCCTGATCTATGTGGCCGACGCCTCCGGCTATCTGGGCAGCGTCGTCCTGCTGCTCATCCGCAATTTCGCGGCCATTGACCTGCCCTGGCTGCCCTTCTTCGTGAACGCCGCCTACGGCACGAGCCTCGCAGGCCTGGCCCTGGTCGCCTGCGCCACCGCACTCTTCCTGCGCGACCGCGCCGCCGCGCCGGCCCCCCCGCTCCCGCAACCGACCGGCTGACCCGCCACACGGAGCGTCAGGCCCGCCAGCGTCTTTTTGGCGCCTTCGATTCTTTGATCGGCCGGGCTGGGTTGAACCGTTCGTCAAAACCTGGCGCCTTCACCCGCTGAGGCCGAGTTGCACGGCCATGCGGACCAGATCCGCCGTGCCCCGGGCCTGCATCTTTTGCATCGCCAACCGGCGATGGGTCTTCACCGTCGTCTCGCTGAGCGCGAGTTCAGCCGCGGCCTGCTTGTTGAGACGCCCACTCGCCACCAGTTCGATGACTTGCCGCTGGCGCTCCGACAGGCTGTCCAGGCAGCGGCGCAGGCGCTGGCTTTCCCGTCTCTGAAACCAGCGCTGCTGATCGACCGCCAGGGCGGCCGTGACCGCGTCGAGGAGGTCCTGCTCGCGTATGGGCTTTGTCAGAAAATCGGCCGCCCCCTGCCGCATCGCGCGCACCGACAGCTCCACGTCGGCGTAGCCCGTCATGATGATCACCGGCCGATAGGCGTCCGACTGCCTGGCGTGCGCAAGCAGATCAAGACCGTTTCCGTCCGGCAGCCGCACGTCGGTCAAGATGCAGCCCGGCCGATCAGGAAGTTCAGCGGCATGGAAATCCTGCAGCGAGACGTATCTCGTGGAGTCCAGCCCGATCGACATCAACAGGTCCTGCAGGGCCATGCCGATGATCAGGTCGTCCTCGACGATATGAACCAGGGCGGGGGGCGTCACATCGGTCGCCCGCTCCCGTCTGTCTTGGACAGGCTTCATGGATTTCTCCCCCGAGACGTCGGTGAACGGATCAGGGACCTGATAAGAAGATGGATCGACATCTGTTGCGGCCTCCGGTCTGGCGAGTTTGACCTGAACAATAGACGCCACAACGCAGGCGATTATTCCGGGCGACCGCCGTCTTTTTTGCCCCTGAGCATCCCGCCCCGCCTCGGGCCGGATTGAGGGCGTTAGGAGATCGACAGCTGCCGTCGCACATCCTCGGCCACGGGGCGCAGATCGCTCGACGCGCGCGGGGCCACGACGCTGAAACCGAGCCCGTCCCGCGACCAGGTCACCCCGTCCAGACCGCCGTATGACTGCTCGGACATGGACCTGTTCTTGTCGATCTGCATCGGCCGCATCATCACGGCCAGGCGATCGGTCGCCGGCCCCTCATAGACAAAGAGGGCGGCGGGACCGTTGGGCGTCGTCACCAGCCGGCCGCCGAGAAAGCGGTAGCCGGCGGCCTGCAGATCGGGGGCCTGCACCGGCGTGTCGAGACGCTCGGACACCCAGCGGGTCAGCGTCCCACGCTGATCGGACGCCAGTTCAACAGGGCGATCGGTATCGGCGGCGTAGACCCTATAGTTGTCGATGGCCTCCCGACCGAGGGCTTGAATTCCATGGGCAGGGGGCGAAACCGCGTCCCGCGCAAACCAGCCGGACAGGCCGCCAATACAGAGAAAGGCTGCGACCGCCGCGATCTGGCGCCTCCCAGCCAGGCTCTTACGCCGCCGCTCGATAAGGGCGTTCAAGCTCAGTTCGGCCGGCAGGGGTTGGTCGGCCAGCGGCGCCAGAGCCTCGCGCAACGCCTCACCCTGCTCCCGGTAGGTCACAAGGCGGGCCTTCGCCTCGGGATGGACGTCCAGATAGCGGGCCACGGCGTCGCGCCGGCTCTCCTCGAGCACGCCATCGAGAAAGGCCTGAAGATCATCTTCGCTGATCGGGCGCTCCACGGTCACTTGACCCTCCTGAGATGGGTTCTAACGGGCGCCCCTTCGGCCATCTCACTGGCCAGCCGGGCGCGTCCGCGAGAGAGCCGCGACATGATCGTGCCGAGCGGCACATCCAGAACTCGGGCGGTTTCCGCATAGGACAGTCCTTCGACCGTCACCAGCAGGATCACGGCGCGATACTCGTCCGGCAAACGGTCCAGGGCGCGCAAGACGTCGGCGCGGGCCAGCCCATGCTCCTGCGCCGGCGCCACGGACAGAAAGGCCTGATCCACCGCCTGGATCGGCGCCATCACCCCCCTGCGGCGCAGGGCGCGCCAACGATTGACGGCGAGGTTGTGCAGGATGGCGTAGAGCCAGCTCCGGGTGTCACCGTCCGCACGTCGTTGCCCCCAGCGGGCGACCGCACGCTCCAGACAATCCTGAACCAGGTCGTCAGCCTCGGCGGGGTCGCGCACCAGGGCGTTGGCGTATCGCCGCAGGCCAGGGATCACCGGCTCGATCAACTTCCCCATGTCGGTCATGCGCGCATCCTAGGGCGCCGCGACCTGGATCTGCACCGGAGCGCCCGGCTTGGCGGCCGTGCCGGAGGCGACCACAAGATAGCGACGCGAGGCGCCGCGGTCGGCGCGCACCTGCTGACGAATAGGCCCCAGCGCATTGACGATCGCAGCACCGGCGGGATTGGTCATGAAGGCGGCGATCGGCTCCAGAGCCCCGGCGCCGTCCGGCGTGTCCGCCAGGGCCAGGACGTAGGGCGAACGGGGCGTCAGCCCAGACACCGCACCTTGAATGACCTGGATAAGTCCCTGATCATACAGGCTGATCGTGGTTTCGACCTCAACGCCATCGCTGGCGCGCATCCGGATCAGTGTGGAGCTTGCGGCCGACCGCGCCTGCAGGTTCTGGTCGCCCGCGCCCGTGGGAACCGCGCCAGGCACATAGACGAGGGCCTGGGGCGCCTGACCTATGCCGATGGTCGTCACCACGGCGTTCGAGGCCGTATCGATCACCGCCAGCTCACTCGCATTCTCCAACCCGACATAGATGCGGGAGCCGTCGGACGAGGGCCACAGGCCGTGCGGCAGAGCCCCCACGGGAATGGTGGCGACAAGGCTGAAATCGTCGGTGCGGAAGACCTTGACCGCGTTTTCCCCACCGACGGTCACATAGGCGAACTGGCCGCGCGCAGTGCGGGCGAAGTTGACGTGGTTGGTGAGGGGTCCGGTATCCAGCATCGCCAGCACATTGAACGGCGGACGGGCGTTGAAGGCCACGGTCTTGCCGATGTCCTTCAGGGTGAACCACACTTGGCTCCCATCGGGCGAGGCGGCGATGTTGGGGCAGAAGGCGCTGGGCTGGGGGACGTCCCCGACGATCTCGTGCGAGGCGACATCGACGACCACCGTCTTCGGATTGAAGGACGAGCAGATGTAGGCGTAGCGGCCGTCGGGCGAGAAGATGGTCATGCCCGGCCCGGCCGGCGTCCTGATCCGGCGGACTTCCGCGTAGCTGACCGGATCGATCACCGACACATAGTCCTCGCCACGCACGGTCACCCACAGTTCTTCGCCATTTGGGGTGAAAAAGGCCTCGTGCGGCGAGCGGCCGATATAGGTGACATGCTTCACCGTGTTGGTTGCGGTGTCGATGAAGCTCACGGCGTTGGAGCCGATCGACACCACGGCCAGCGTCTTGCCATCCGGCGAGAAGCCCAAGCCGTGGACCAGCAACTGCCCGCGATAGAGGGGGCTGAGGTTGGCCGGAGACGGATCCCCCAGACGGATCAGCCCGACCAGGCGATTGGTGGACGGATCGGTGACGGAGACCGTGTTGGAGAACTGCTCCGCCGCATAGACGCGGTCGCTGGGCTGAATCTGGGTCGGCTGCGCGGCCTGGGTCGCCCCGGCGGCGAGAAGGGCGCCTGAGAGGCCGGCGACGACGCCGAAGGTGTGACGGGTCATAGGCTCAGCCTTCATGATGGTGGTGCGGGGTTTCGACCCCGGAGGGCGCAGTGGGCGGAGGATTGGTCGGAGCCGGAGCGGGGGCTGGCAGGGGTTCGCCTATGGCGAGCCGCATGGCGGCGATTTCCTCCTGCTGTTCGACGATGATTTCCTGGGCGAGGCGACGGATCTGGTCGTTCTGGCTGTGGCGCAGCACCGCCACGGCCATGTCGATGCCCCCCTGATGGTGCGGGATCATCATCGCCACGAAGTCCCTGTCGATGTCGCCCGTCGGCGGAATCTCCATGGCCGCATGCATCCTGGCCATGGCCGCGTCGTTCTCGGCCATGAACTGCTCTGCAGGCGTGCTCGCCGCCAGCGGTGTGGACAGGCCGACCGCAGCCAGGAGGCTGAACAGGGTCGCGGACGTGCGGAAAGAGATGAAGGACATCGATTGCGGCCTCGGGTCGGACACGGTGGACTTGAGCAATAGACATCGCGAGGCGGCCGATTATTCCCGGCCGCCGGTCTTTTTTGTCGGGGCGCCCTGCTGACGGGCTCCCGCCTCGGGTTCGAGCGACGGAAGCCTCGGCGGCTCATCCCAAAGGATGAGGTGTTTGAGCCTGGAGGACGACTGGCGGCCAGACGGGCGCGCGAGCAGCGTCAGGGGGCAAGAGCCACTCCCTGAACAAGGCTTCGAGGCCGACCATGACCCCCCGGCAAATCTCCACCCCCGCCCTCACCCGCCGCAATCTCCTGGCGGTGACCGGCGCATCGGGCGTCGCGCTGGCCCTGCCCGCCTCAGCGCTCGCCGCCATTCTCTCTCCACCCACCGACACCCATGGAGCTACGGTGATGACCACCATCAAGACCCGCGACGGAACAGAGATCTTCTACAAGGACTGGGGTCCGAAAGACGCCCAGCCCATCGTCTTCCATCATGGCTGGCCCCTGACCGGCGATGACTGGGACAACCAGATGCTCTTCTTCCTGGGGCAAGGGTTTCGCGTCATCGCCCATGACCGTCGGGGGCACGGCCGCTCCGCCCAGACCGACACCGGCAACGACATGGACCACTATGCGGCTGAAGATCGGAAGAGCACACGTCTGAACTCCAGTCACGTCGTAATCTCGTATGCCGTCTTCTGCTTGAAAAAAAAAAAAAAACAAAAAATACAGAACATAGTTAAGTCAATTAAGAAAGAAGGCAACTACAAACAACTACACAGAAAAAAATAGGAGACGTAAGACAATAACTCGACAACATAATCAGCGCGACACACACACA
>CALEOQ010000395.1 GCA_937910255.1 uncultured Caulobacteraceae bacterium
GGGGTGTCGAGGGTCAGGCCGGGCCTGGGATCGAGGAGGAAGCGGTGAAGCCGAGCGCCGCCATGCCGCAGGTGCTGGAGCTGAACATCGGCCATTTTCTGATCGGCGAGGCCATCTTCATCGGCCTGCCGGCCGCCATCCAGCGGATGCGGGTTCTGATGGACCAGGCCCGGACGGAGCTGGCGGCGTGATCATTGGCCTGGGCTCCGACCTGGCCGATATCCGGCGTATCGAAAAGACCCTGGAGCGGTTCGGCGAGCGGTTCGTCAAACGCATTTTCACCGACATCGAGGTCCGCCGCTCCGAGCGCAAGCCCGACCGCGCCGCCAGCTACGCCAAGCGGTTCGCCGCCAAGGAGGCGTGTTCAAAGGCGCTGGGCACGGGGTTCCGGCGCGGCGTCTTTTGGCGCGACATGGGCGTGGCCAACATGCCGTCCGGCGCCCCGACCATGGCCCTGACCAACGGCGCCCTGAAGCGGCTGCAGGAGATCACGCCGGCCGGCCATCGGGCGGTGGTGCATGTGACGCTGACCGACGACCACCCGTACGCCCAGGCTTTTGTGATCATCGAAGCCGTGCCCGAATAGCCGCAGCTCTGCGGCGAATCGCCGATTACGGCGAGTTCACGGGGGGCTGGCTTGCTAGAGCCGGCGCCAGACGATAGCTAAACCCATTCCGCGCGCTGCAGCGCGCCGCAGAGAACACGCATGAGCGAGAATGTGCACAGCGCGCCGGCGTCCGATAAGCCCGACGCGGTGCAGGAGATCGTCGAGATCGTGAAAACGGTCGTCTACGCCCTGCTGATCGCCCTGGTCCTGCGGGTCCTGCTGTTCCAGCCGTTCACCATTCCCTCGGCCTCGATGGAGCCGAACCTGCTGGAAGGCGACTACATCATCGTCTCCAAGTATGCGTATGGCTATTCCCGCCACTCCATCCCGTTCAGCCCGCCGCTGTTCGATGGGCGGATCGCCGCCCGCGACCCGTCCCGCGGCGACATCATCGTCTTCAAGCTGCCCCGCGATGGCCGCACCGACTACATCAAGCGGCTGATCGGCCTGCCCGGCGACCGCATCGAGGTGCGCGGCGGCCAGATCATCCTGAACGGCCAGCCGATCCCGCGCGAGGCCATGTCGCCTGGCCTGATCGACACCGGCTACGGCTTCACCCGCGAAGTGATGCGCTTCCGCGAAACCCTGCCCGACGGCCGCAGCTATGTGACCTATGACATGGGTCCCGACGGCGAGATGGATAACAAGGGGCCTTTCGTGGTCCCCGAAGGCCATTACTTCTTCATGGGCGACAACCGGGACAATTCCCTCGACAGCCGCGCGCCGTCCGAGATCGGCGTGGGCTATGTCCCGGCCGAGAACCTGGTGGGCAAGGCCGAGATCATCCTGTTGTCCTGGGAGCGGGCCGCCTCGCTGTTCAAGCCCTGGACCTGGGTGACCGAGGCGCGGCCTGGCCGGTTCTTCAACATCCTCCAGTGACCGGCCGCCTATGAACCGCCGGGCGGCCGCCATCGCCGAACTCGAGGCGAGGATCGGCCATGTGTTCCATGATCGCGAACTGCTGGAGCGCGCCCTGACCCATGCCAGCGTCGGCGAGGGGGCGACCAAGGTGCGTCATTACGAGCGCCTGGAGTTTCTAGGCGACCGGGTGCTGAACCTGCTGGCCGCCGAACGGCTGATGAGCCTGGACGGCGAGGCCCGCGAGGGCGAGCTCAGCCGCCGTCTCGCCAATCTGGTGAACTTCCACGCCTGCGCCGACGTGGCCCGCGACATCGGTCTGGGCGAGGCTCTGCGGCTCTCGGCCAGCGCCACCAAGATCGGCGCCCGGGAGTCCGACGGGGTGCTGGGCGACGCCTGCGAAGCCTTGATGGGCGCCCTCTATATCGACGCCGGCCTGGACGCCGTCCGCGCCTTCTTTCTGCATTTCTGGGCCAAGGCCTTCGCCGATCTCGACGCCCCCCGGGGCAAGGACCCCAAGACCCAGTTGCAGGAATGGGCGCAGGGCCGCGGCCTGGCCCTGCCCACCTATGAGGTCGTGGCCCGCCAAGGCCCCGACCACGCCCCATCTTTCACCGTGCAGGTGACGATTGAGGGCTATGATCCCGAAGCCGCCCAGGGACGTTCCAAGCAGGAGGCCGAAAAGGCCGCCGCCCTGGTGATGCTTCTCAAACGTGAAGGACCTCAATGACCCGCGCCGGATTCGTCGCCATCATCGGCGCCCCCAATGCGGGCAAGTCGACTCTCACCAACCGCCTGGTGGGGGCCAAGGTCTCCATCGTGACCCAGAAGGTCCAGACCACGCGCTTTCCCGTGCGCGGGGTCGCCATCGAGGGCGAGAGCCAGATCGTGCTGGTGGACACACCCGGCATCTTCGCGCCGCGGCGGCGTCTGGACCGGGCCATGGTCCGCTCAGCCTGGGGCGGGGCTGAGGAAGCCGACGGCGTCGTGCATCTGATTGACGTGCAGGCCGAGCTCGCCGTGGGTGAGGCCGCCGGCAGCCCGGCCGACAAGCGTGCGGTGATCGACGTCCAGACCATCATCGAGGGGCTCAAGGCCTCAGGCCGCCAGGCCATCCTGGCGCTGAACAAGATCGACGGGGTCAAGCGCGAGCGCATGCTGGCCCTGGCCCAGCGCCTGTTCGACACCGGCGTCTATTCCGAGGTGTTCATGATCTCGGCCGCCGACGGCTCGGGCGTGGACGACCTCAAGCGGCGGATGGCCGAACTGGTGCCCGAGGGGCCCTGGCTCTATCCGGCCGAACAGACCGCCGACCTGCCGGCCCGCCTGCTGGCCGCCGAGATCACCCGGGAAAAGCTCTATCTGCGGGTCCACGAAGAGCTGCCCTACGCGGCGGCCGTGGACACCACCGCCTTCGAGGAACGCCGTGACGGCTCGGTGCGCATCGAGCAGACCATCTATGTCCAGCGCGACAGCCAGCGGCCGATCATCCTGGGCAAGAACGGCCAGACCCTGAAGTGGATCGGCCAGAAGTCCCGCGAGGAGCTCACCGAACTGTTCGACCGCCAGGTGCACCTCTTCCTGCACGTGAAGGTCGACGAGACCTGGGCCGACAAGCGCGAGTTCTACGGCGACGTGGGCCTCGATTTCGACGTCTGACGGGGGACGTCTGATGAGGGACGTCTGATGGAATTCGAGGACGACGCCTTCGTGCTCTCGGCCCGCGCCCATGGCGAGACCGGCGCCATCGTCGATCTGTTGACCTCCGAGCATGGCCGCTACGCCGCCCATGTGGCCGGCGGGGCCTCGCGCCGCCTGAAGCCCTTCCTGCAGCCGGGCGCCCAGGTGCGGGTGCGGTTCCGCGCGCGGGTGGCCGAACAGCTGGGCGCCGCCACCCTCGAACCCATGGGGGAGGGGCCCGGCGCCCTGTTTGACGATCCCCTGGCCTTGCATGGCCTCTCGGCGGCCGCAGCGGTGGCCGCCGGCGCCCTGCCGGAACGCGAGCCCCACCACGGGGCTTACCTCGCCCTGGAGGCCTTGAAGATCGGAAGAGCGTCGTGTAGGGAAAGAGTGTAGATCTCGGTGGTCGCCGTATCCTTAAAAAAAAACACAACGACCACATACCCCCTCACCCACACCCCGTCCACCCCCCCCCCCACCACACCCCACCACACCCGCTACATCCCCCGCCTCCCCCGCCCTCCCCCCACCC
>CALEOQ010000396.1 GCA_937910255.1 uncultured Caulobacteraceae bacterium
GGTGTTGTTTTTTGTTTTTGTTTTCAAGCAGAAGACGGCATACGAGATAAGACGTGACTGGAGTTCATACGTGTGCTCTTCCGATCTGCGTTTTATCAGTGTGATCATGTCGGATGGCAAGAAGAGCACCGCTGAATCAATTATCTACGGCGCTTTCGGCGAGATTGAGCAGAGGATGAGAAGTGGCCCGCTGTCTATGTTTCGCCGGGCGCTTGAGAAGATTCGACCCCGGGTGGAAGTGAAGTCGCGCAGGGTGGGTGGGGCGACCTACCAGGTCCCAGTCGAGATCTCTCCCAATCGGTGATCGGAAGAGCGCGGGGGGGGGAAGCAGGGGAAGGGGGCAAGAGGGGGGGACAATCGGAGAGAGGAGGCGGAGGGAGGAGAGGAGGGGTTTGTGATGGAAGGGGACGGGGACAAAGGAGAGATAAAAGATTGGCCAAAAGGAGGCTGTTCCGAGATGGAGGGAAAGGAGACCGACATTGCCATTTTGAGGGAGATGAGAGGGAAGGATTAAGAGCTTCGCTTTACCCGGAGAAATGACACCCGGGCAATTGGGCCCGACTAACCGACTTTCTGTGCCTTGCAGATATTTATAGACATCCACCATATCGCTGACGGGAATTCCCTCGGTGATGCAAATGATCAACTCAATACCGGCATCCGCCGCCTCTAAAATCGCATCGGCGGCAAAGGGAGGGGGAACAAAGATCATGGTCGTATTCGCCTTGGTTTTGACTACTGCGTCTCGCACGGTATTGAAGACGGGTACGTTTCCCAAAACTTTTTGTCCACCTTTACCCCCTAAGGTTGGGTGACGTCGGTTCGTCGCACTGGGAGGCGCCATGACTGTCGCGACCCGCCCCACCACCCGCGCCCGCTACGCGGCCCGGCGTGACGCCATCCTTGCGGCCGCCTGCAAGGTGTTCATCGACCAGGGCGTCGCGGGCTTCACCCTGGCGGCCGTGGCCAAGCGGATGGACCTGCATCCGGTCAGCCTGACCTACTATTTCAAGCGCAAGGAAGATCTGGCGGCCGAATGCATGCGGCTGACCCTGTCGCGCTTCAACGCCATGCTGGAGATCGCCGAGCAGGAGGCGACGCCGCAGAACCGCTTGCGCGCCTTCGTCGGCGCCTATTTCGAAACCCGTCGGGGGATCATTCTGGGCGAGGCGCCGCGGCTGCTGCCCTTTGGCGAGATCAGCTATATCGCCGCCCCTGAGGATGACGAGCTGGTGGAGGCCTATCGCGCCCTGCGCCAGCGGCTGGCCCGTCTGCTGCGCCCCACCGACGCGCCCTGGCTGACCGGGCCGCGGCGCTACATGCTGGCCCACCTGATCCTCGACCAGCTCTGCTGGTCCGACACCTGGATCGCGGGCTATGACATCAGCGACTTTGGCCGCATCGCCGAGCGGGTGGCCGATGTGATGATCAACGGCCTAGCCGCGCCGGGTCAGGACCGGCCAGATCGCCCGCTGCTGGAGCTTGGCGCGCCGCCGGCGCTGAACGACGAAGTCACCCGCGAGCGGTTTCTGGTGGCGGCCACCGAGATCATCAACCGCGAAGGCTATCGCGGGGCCTCGGTCGACAAGATTTCGGCCTTTCTCAACGTCACCAAGGGTTCGTTCTACCACCACAACACCGACAAGGATGAGCTGGCCAAGGCCTGTTTCGAGCGCACCTTCGACTTGATCGACGAGGCCCGGACCCGGGGCGGCGCCGAGGCCACGGGCTGGCTGCGTCTGTGGCTGATCTCGGCCTCGCTGACCGCCCACCAGACCAGCGGCGAGCGGGGCCGCATGCTGCGCCACTTCGCCCTGTCGGCCATGCCCGGCGAGCTCCGCCGTTCGATCTCAGGCCGGTTCCAGCAGATCGCCAACGCGTTTGCCGGCGTCATCAGCGACGGGATCGCCGATGGGTCGATCCGTCCGGTCGACCCCCTGCTCAGCGCCCATCTGGTGATGGCCATGTTCAATTCGGTGCTGCTGCTGGAGCACTGGGGCGAGGACGCCACGGTCGATACGGTGATGGCCGCCTATGTGCGCCCGGCCCTGCTGGGCTTCTTCACCGCCGAATAGGACGGGGCGCCGAAGAGGTCGTGGCCCGCCGCCCATAGGAAACGCCCATAAGAAAAGGGGCGGCCTTACGCCGCCCCTTTTTTGACGCCCCCAGAATCGTCGCCGGCGAACGCTCGCCGCGGCCGATCTCCCCCCTGGGAACATCGTTGACCGAACCTCAGTTCGCAGACTGTCATAGCCTAGCTTTCGAGCAAGGCCACACGCCTAATGGGGGAATGGCGGACGCCTCGGGAGCGTCCGCCTGCCCTCAGGGGTGCGCCTAGGCGTCGAAGACGATGACGGAGCGGGCGATTTCGCCGCGCTTCATTTCGTCAAAGGCCTCGTTGACCTGGTCGAGCCGCAGGCGGCGCGAGACCAGATCATCGAGCTTCAGCTTGCCGGACATGTAGAAGTCCACCAGGCGGGGCATGTCGACCGGGAAGCGGTTGGAGCCCATCATCGAGCCCTGGATGCGCTTCTCGCCCAGGAAGGCCGCGCCCATCAGGCTGATGGTCTGGCCCACCGGGATCATGCCGATGATGTTGGCCGTGCCGCCCCGGCGCAGCATGTTGAAGGCCTGCTCGGCGGTCTTGGCCAGGCCGATGGCTTCGAAGGCGTGGTGAACGCCGCCCTTGGTCATCTCGATGACCGTCTTCACGGCGTCGCCGTCGGCGGCGCAGATGAAGTCGGTGGCGCCGAAGGCCTTGGCCAGGCTTTCCTTACCCGGCACCATGTCGATGGCGATGATGCGGCCGGCCCCGGCGATGGCCGCGCCGTTGATGGCCGACAGGCCCACGCCGCCGCAGCCGATGATCGCCACGGTTTCGCCCGGACGGACGTTGGAGGTGTGGATCACCGCGCCGACGCCGGTGGTCACCGAACAGCCGATGAGCGCAGCCCGGTCGAACGGCATGTCCTTGCGGATGGCCACGCAGGCATGCTCGTGGATCAGCATCTGCTCGGCGAAGGACGACAGGTTGAGGAATTGCGGCAGGCCCTTGCCGTTCTGCAGCAGGCGCGGCTCCTCATCCTTTTCACGCTTCGTGTCGGGGGAGACGCACAGGCTCATATGGCCGGTGAGGCAATGCTCGCAGTGGCCGCAATAGGCCGAGAGGCAGGTGATGACGTGGTCGCCCGGCTTCACAGTGCGGACCTCCGAACCCACCTGCTCGACGATGCCGGCGCTCTCGTGGCCCAGCACGGCGGGCAGCGGGTGAGGATAGGAGCCTTCGATGAAGTGCAGGTCGGAATGGCAGACGCCGGCGGCCATGGTGCGAATCAGCACCTCGTGCGGGCCGGGCTTGTTGATCTGGACGTCTTCGATCTGAAGCGGCTTGCCCACTTCGCGCAGAACGGCGGCCTTCATGTCGTGCTTCCCCATTGGAGGGCCCGCTGATCGGGCCGGTTATGAGGAGGCCGCAACATCCAGCCTCCCTTCAGGAAGACTTATCGCCGTTCATCTCGCAGGGGCCAAGTCCCTTTCCCCGTAACGGGCGCCGGCCCATGGGTCGGAACAACACCCTGGCGCCGCGCGCCAGGGGGTCGCCCACGGACGAGCGGCCGATCAGCGAACGTCGACCCAGATCTCATCCCGGCCGAGGGTGGTGACAGCCCCCTCCGCGCTGACATTGATCGAGCTGGCCGGCACCTCGACGGACTTGCCGTCCCAGCCCAGCTGGATCATCGCGGCCATGCTGTCGGAGCCAGGATCGATTTCCTGCACCGTACCGACGACGGCGCCTTGGGGATCACGAACTTCGGCGCCGATGCTGAGCCCCTCGACGGTGGCCGCCGCCATCATGCCGGCATTGGCCGCCGCGGTGGCCTCAATGTCGCCGGCGGGGGCCGGCGCAGTCATGATGCCGCCGGTGGAGGTGATTTCGCCGTTCACGGGCGGGCCGGGGCGGGCGACGCCCTGGGCGAGCGCCGGTCCGGCGGCAAGGCCGATAAGGGCGGCCGGGATAAGCAAGGTTTTCATGGGTCAGTCTCCAGATGAGTCCCCGACCCGGGATCAACCGCAGCCAGCCTATCCGGTTCCGCCCGCGTTAACCCTCACCGGCTCGCCCCCCAAGTTGGTGGCCCGCGCCGGAATGATCGAGGCCCACAGACGCCCCAGGTCCGGAAGGGTGACCTCGGGCAGGCGGAGGCCTTCCGGCAGGAGCGGACGCCGCCGCGGCAGGCATTCCTCCAGGGTCGCCAGGAGCGCCTCGGGAGGGCCGTCATTGATGAAGTGGTCGGCGCCCGCGACGGTGGCCAGACGCATGGGTCGCCGCGAGCGGGTCTCGGCCACCAGCCGTTCGGCCGCGTCCAGGGGGGCGAAGTCGTCCTTGTCGCCGTGGATCACGTGGATCGGCAGGTTGAGGCGGCGCAGGGCGTCGCGCACCGGCGCCAGGCGCTCGGGCTGGCCGCTCACCTCAAGCACCGCATGACGCAGGTCCCGCGGGATCAGGGCCATGGCCTTGGCGCCGGCGTCCAGCAGCCAGCGGGCCGTGGGGCCGGGTTCGCCATAATAGCCCGACAGCAACACGAGGCTCTTCAGCCGGCGCGAGCCCCGCCGCGCCATCAGGGTGGCGATGGCCGCCCCATAGGATTGGCCGACCAGGAGAATCTTCTGACCCGGCGCCGCTTTCAGTAACGGCGAAAGGGCCAGGGCCTGGACCTCCAGGTCCGGCACATGGTCGGCGGGTTCTGACGCGCCAAAGCCTGGCCGGTCGACGACGATCATCTCGCGGTCCTGCGGCAGGGCGGCCAGCACCGGCGCCCAATACTCCGCCCATGACGGTGATCCCGTCACGACCACGATCTTCCACGGCGCGGGCGTGTCCCGCGGCGTCTCGAGGGCGGAAATCCGCCAGCCCAGGTCGCCGCCGGCGGTGAAGCTTGTCCGCCGCACCACGTGTTCGGGATAATCCTCGGTGGTGGGAACGTGCTCGGTGCGCCCGAGAACGGTTGAGGTCAGGCAGGCGAGGCCCACGCCCACCACGCCCTTCGGTCGCTTGCGCGCCACGCTTATCTTCCTTCAGTCCAGTCCATGTCGGTTGTGAAAACGCTCCAGCTTTGAGTCGGTTCGCCGACATGGGGAATTGTCATGGGAGCGGCGTCAGGACGCCGCCCGTGTCACGGTCATCATGTAGTTCACTTCGCTGTCGCGGGAGCTGGACCACTGGCCGGTCAGGGGATTGAAGACCACGCCAAAGGGGCCATCCACGTCCACCGGTTCGCTGGCCAGGAAGCTGCGCAGTTCGTCGGGCTTCAGGAACTTGCGCCAGTCGTGGGTGCCGGCCGGCAGCCAGCGCAGGACATATTCAGCGCCCACCTTGGCCAGGGCCAGGGCCTTCAATGTGCGGTTCAGGGTGGCGACGATCATGATCCCCCCCGGCGCCAGCAGCTGGGCGCAGCTGCGGAGATAGGCGCCCGGATCGGCCACGTGCTCGATCACCTCCATATTGAGGATCACGTCGAACGGCGGGGTCCCCTCCGCCAGCAGTTGCTCGGCTGTGGCGCAGCGATAGTCGATGATAAGCTCCTGCTCGGCCGCGTGGGTGCTGGCCGTGCCGATGTTGCGCTCCGAGGCGTCGACGCCGGTGACCTCGAACCCCAGTCGGGTCATGGGCTCCGAGAGCAGCCCGCCCCCACAGCCGATGTCCAGCAGGCGCAGGCCCTCGAACGGACGCCGGGCTGTCGGATCGCGGTCGAAGCGCGCCAGGGCCTTGTCACGGATGAAGGTCAGGCGGGTGGGATTGAACCGGTGCAGCAGATCGGAAGAGCGTCGGGTAGGGAAAGAGTGTAGGTCTCGGTGGTCGCCGTATCAGTGAAAAAAAAAAACACAAAAAAAAACACAAGGCACACGAGCTCGAACCGCTCA
>CALEOQ010000397.1 GCA_937910255.1 uncultured Caulobacteraceae bacterium
GGGCAAAGCTCTGTGTCACCCGAGGCTGTGTTCAGTGTGGTTAGTGTGTTTTTTTTTTCACGGACACGCCGACCACCGAGACCTACACTCTT
Organism: uncultured Caulobacteraceae bacterium; assembly: GCA_937910255.1. Classification (GTDB taxonomy): domain Bacteria; phylum Pseudomonadota; class Alphaproteobacteria; order Caulobacterales; family Caulobacteraceae; genus Phenylobacterium. The sequence continues at coordinate 93 of CALEOQ010000397.1, forward strand.
TCCCTACACGACGCTCTTCCGATCTTTCAGCCCGACCCCGCAGCTCGATCTGCAGTCGAGCATCACCTACATGGAGGCCCGCCTCGACGAGCCGCTCTTCATCCTGTGGTACGGCGCCGCGCCCGAGGGCTCGCAACTGCCGGGCTCGTCGGACTGGTCGGTCTCCAACACCGCCTCCTACCGGTTCGAGGCGGCCTATGATCCGACCCTGACCCTGGCGCATCGCTATGTGTCTTCGGGCATCAGCGACCTGAACTCGGCCGTGCCGGGGATCACGCCCAACACCCAGGGCGACTACAACGTCATCGACCTTCGCCTGCGGGCGACGATCGGACCGACGTCGGTCACCCTGTTCGGGTCGAACCTGGGCGACGAGCGTGGCGTGACGCGCACCCTTCCCGAGGCCAATGGTCTCAGCCAGGGTCTGATCCGGCCGCGCACCGTCGGGGTGACCCTGAACTGGTCGCTCTAGGGCGCCACCGGGGCGGCCACCAGGCTTGAGTGCGAGACGGAGCGTAGCTGATGAACCGACGGACCCTGTTGCTATCGGCGGCGGGCCTGGCGCTGGCGCCAGGCCCTACCCTGGCCCAGGCCGACGTCGGTTCGATCAGCCCGCCTCGCCCGCCCCGGCGACCGTTGCGGATCGAACAGCTCGGTCGGGTCCGGCATGATCCCTACGCCTGGCTGCGCGATCCCAACTGGGCCGAGGTCTCCCGCGACAGCAGGCTGATGTCGCCGGAGATCCGCGCCCACCTGGAGGCCGAAAACCGCTATGCCGAGGCCCTTCTGGCGCCGACGCAAGGGCGGCAGGACGCCTATGCCCGGCGGATGATGGCCCTGGCCGAGGGCGACGAATCCCAACCGCCGGTTCCGGACGGCCCATGGGCCTACTACGCCTATGTGCGCCCCGGCGAGGACCACCCCGTCCATGCCCGCCGGCCGGTCGGCGGGGGCGAGGAACAGATCCTGCTGGATGAGCAGGACCGCGCTCGGGGCCACGCCTATTTCCGCACCATCGCGGCGGCCCACAGCCCCGACCATAGCCTGTTTGTCTGGGCCGAGGATGTGGAGGGCGGCGACCGCTACCGGATCTGCATCCGCGACCTGGCCACCGGCGAGGTCCGCGCCACGCCGCAAGCCGAGGGCTATGGCTGGGAAGGCCTGACGGTGTCGCCCTGCTCGCAGTGGGTGTTCTGGATCTGGCGCGATCCCCTCGGCCGTCCGGCCAAGGTGTTCCGCCGTCCGTCCCGCGGCGACGCCGACACCCTGGTCTACGAGGAGGCCGACCCCGCCCTGTTCATGGGCCTGTCGCGCATGGCCTCCGGCGCCTTTGTCACCATCCATATCCTGGGGCCGGACGTAGACGAGGTCCGGCTGATCCCGGCGGCCGACCCCACAGCCGAACCCGTGTTGGTGGAGCCCCGCCAGCCTGGACTGCACTATCAAGTTCAGGAATGGAACGGTCGGCTGGTGATCCTCACCGACGCCGACGGCGCCCTGGACGGCAAGCTGATGACCGCGCCCCTCGACCGGCCCGGCCGCGCCCATTGGCAGGAATGGATCGCCCACGAGCCGGGGCGGCACATCCTGGAGATCCGGCCGCTGCGCGACCATCTGGTGCGCCGCCAGCGCCGCAATGGCCGCCTGGAGGTGATCGCGGTTCCGCAGGGCGGCGGCGATGAGGTGCAGGTGGCCTTCGATGAGGCGGCCTATCTCGTCACCCTGGAGCCGCAGCAGGCCTATGACACGGCGATCCTGCGCCTGAGCTGGCAATCCCCGCGGACGCCGCCCCGCTGGATCGACTGCGACCTGGCGAGCGGCCGGCAGACCTTGGTCAAGGCCCGGCAGGTGGGCGCCGGATATTCCGCCGACGCCTATGAGGTCCGCAGCCTGTTTGCGCCCGCCCCCGACGGCGCGCAGATTCCGGTGACCGTCCTGATGCGCAAGGGCGCGGCGCTGGACGGCTCGGCGCCCCTGCTGCTCTACGCCTACGGCGCCTATGGGGTCTCCAGCGAGGCGGAGTTCTCCATCCCCGCCGTGGCGCTCGTGGAACAGGGCTTCATCTACGCCATCGCCCATGTGCGCGGCGGCTCCGAGAAGGGCCGCCAGTGGTTCCTGGATGGTCGCCGCTTCAAGAAGGCCAACACCTTCACCGACTTCATCGCCTGCGCCGAACACCTGATCGATCAGGGCTATAGCAAGCCCAAGCGCGTGGTCGCCTATGGCCTGTCGGCCGGCGGCCTGCTGATGGGCGCGGTGACCAATATGCGTCCGGACCTGTGGGGCGGCGTCATCGCCCAGGTGCCGTTCGTCGATATGCTGAACACCATGAGCGACGCCGACCATCCGCTGGTGCCCGCCTTCCGTCCCGACTGGGGCGATCCCCTGGCCGACCCGGAGGCCTACGACTACATCGCGTCGATCTCGCCCTATGAGAACGTGCGGCCCCAGGCCTATCCGCCGATCCTGGCCACGGCCGGCGTCCGCGATCCGCGGGTCAGCTATTGGGAGCCGGGCAAGTGGGTCGCCGAGATCCGCGCGCAGGCGACCGGCGGCGGGCCGATCCTCTTCCTGACGGACATGGCGGCCGGCCACCAGGCGGCCGGCGGCCTGTCGTCCCAGTTCAAGCAGATGGGCCGCTTCTGGGCCTTCGCCGAGCAGAGCCTCGTATGGTCAGCATAAGACGCGGCGACGCCTTCGCCATCGGCGCCCTCGACGCCCACGATCAGGCCGCCCTGGTGGCCCGCGGCGAGGTCACCGCCGCGGAGCTGACCGAAGCGGCCATCGTCCGCATTGAGGCCCTGGACCCCCAGTTGCTGTCGGTGAGCTGGCCCGCCTTTGATCTGGCCCGGTCGCGCGCTGCGGCGCCGCTCCCTGAAGGCCCGCTGGCCGGCGTTCCCTATCTGCTGAAGGATTCCCTGGACTATCCGGGTCTGCCCAGCCAGGCGGGGTCGGCCAGCCGCAGCACGGCGCCGCGCGATGTCGCCCATCCCTATGTCCGGCGACTGGACGCCGCAGGCCTCGTGCCCGTGGGCAAGTCGGCCATGCCGGAGTTCGGCCTGCTGCCGGTCACCGAGCCGCTGGTCGGGCCTGTGACCCGCAATCCCTGGTCGCCCGCCCATTCGCCCGGCGGCTCCAGCGGCGGGGCGGGCGCTGCGGTGGCCGCCGGCCTCGTCCCGCTGGCCCATGGCAGCGACGGCGCCGGCTCCATCCGCATTCCGTCCTCGGCCTGTGGCCTGCCAGGGCTGAAGCCCGGCCGCGGGACCACGGTGCGGGTGCGCGGCCGTCACGTGATCGAGGACCTGCTGGTGGGCGACAGCCTCATGGCCCGCAGCGTCCGCGACGTGGCCGCAGGCTTCGCGCTCGCCCGGCCGGCCCCGACGGCGCCGGTCAAAGGACCCAGCCGGCGGCGGCTCAAGATCGCCTATGCGAGCCGCACCCTGGCCGGCGCCGAGCCGCACGAGCGCCTGACCCGGGCCCTGGAGGACACCGTCAACCTCTGCGCCCGCCTGGGCCACGAGGTTCGCCCGGCCTGGCCGGCCATTGACGGCCCCGCCGCCGAGCGGGCCGAGCAGGTCCTGTGGAGCCACATCGGGGCTGATTGCGTCGACGCCGTCATCGCCGCCGGCCAGGACCCGGCGGTGGCGCTGGAGCCCTGGACCCGGGCCCTGGGCGAGATCGCCGCAGGCCTGAACCATGCAGACCTGGAAGCGGCCTATGGTCAGATCGCCGCCCTGCCGGGCCAGCTGGCCACCTTCTTTAGCGATTTCGACGTGCTGCTGACCCCGACGCTTTCGGCGCCGCCGCCCCTGATCGGCGAGATGTCGCCCGACCGCCCCGCCGACGAGCTGATGGCCAGGATGTTCGGCTGGTGTGGTTACACCCCCCTGCAGAACATGGCAGGCACCCCAGCCATGACCCTGCCGCTGGCCTGGGACGCGGCCGGTCTGCCGCTCGGCCTGATGTTCGCCGCCGACCGGGGGCAGGAAGACCTGCTGCTCGCCCTGGCCTTCGAACTGGAGGCCGCCGCCCCGTGGACATCGCGATGGCCGCAGATCTCGGTCAATGGAGGGGCTGATGGACGCGCCGCCTGAGAAGTACGCCGCGCAATCCGAGGCCGACGTTCTGGCCCTGGTCACCGCCAATCCCTTCGCCTGGGTGGTCAGCGCGGGCGAGGGCTTCTCGGCGACGCCCCTTCCCCTGCGGCCGCGCCTGGACGACGCGGGCCAACTCACCGCGCTCGCCGGACACTTCGCCAGGTCCAACCCCCAGGTGGCGCGGCTGCGGGCCGTCCCGCGCGCGCTGATGCTGTTCATGGGACCGCATGGCTATGTGTCCCCCTCCTGGATGGCGGACCGCACCCAGGCGCCGACCTGGACCTATGCCTGCGCCGCCTTCGAGTGCGACATCACCTTCGATGAAAGCCCCGAGGCGACCCGCGCGGTGCTGGACGACCTGATCGAGACCATGGAGGCCGGTCGGCCCAAGGCGTGGGGCGCCGACGACATGGGTCCGCGCTATGAGGGCCTGTCCCGCGGCGTGGTGGGCTTTCGCGCCGAAATCCGCGCCCGCCGGGTGGTGTTCAAGCTCGGCCAGGACGAACGAGACGACGTCTTCGCCGACATCATGGCCGCCTTGCGCCAGCAGGGTCCGCAGGACCTGGCGCGCCTGATGGACGTCTACGCCGCCGCCCGCGAATGATCGATCCCGGCTTCGAAATAGTGGCTGGGCGCCACTCCAAAGGCCCGCTGGAACATGGCGGTGAAGGCGCTGGGGCTGTTGTAGCCCACGTCGAAGGCCACCGTAGTGACGGCGCCGCCCAGGGACAGCAGCGACAGGGCGTGGGCCAGCCGCACCTGCTGGCGCCATTCGCTGAAGCTGATGCCCGTCTCGCGGCGGAAGGCGCGGGTGAAGGTTCGCCGGCCCATGCCCGACATGTCGGCGAAATGGTCGAGATCGGCCTCGTCGCCCGGGCTGTCCATGACAAGACGACAGGCCCGAAGCAGCCGCTCGTCCTGGGGCATCGGCACCTGCAGCGCCTGGACCGGATGCTCCACCGCCACGGCGATCTCGTCGAGGATCAGCTGCATGATCCGCGCTTCACGGCCGTCGAGGGCATACTCCACCGGCAGGTCGGAGGCCTCCAGGATCAGCTCTCGCAACAGGTTGCTGACCTTCAGCACCTGGCAGCGGTCCGGCAGGCGCCCATCGGCGCCGGGCTCCACATAGAGGGTGCGCAGGGAGACATGGCCCCGGCAAAGCGCCTGGTGGCGCACGCCGGCCGGCATCCAGACCGCGCGTTGCGGCGGGATCGTGAAGCTGGTGTCGTCGGTCATCACCGACATCACGCCCGCGCTCGCATAGAGCAGTTGCGCCCGCTCGTGACTGTGGGGCGGGTCCATGAAGTGCGGCGGATACTCGTCCACCAGCACCGCCACGGGCCGGGGGACGTGCTGATAATCGTCGCCGCGTGTGCTCCGCTCCATATGGCCCATACTAGACGATCACGGGCCGATGGTCGACGGCGAGCCAGCCGGCAGCCTGCTATCGGCCTCAGACGCCTGGCTCGCAGGCGGCAAGGTCATCAATCAGGCGCCTATGCGCGCCATAAGCGGTCAGGACGAGCATGAGCGGCATCCAAGGGCTGGGCGGCGCCGATCTGGATGACGCCGTGCGGGAGTTCATCACCCGCACCGGCGAAGACCATGCCCGCCATGCGCAAGGCCGCGCCCTGTCGCCTGCAGATCGGACGAGCGTCCTGTAGGGAAAGGGGGTTGATCCCGGTGGGCGCCCGATCCATGAACAAAAAATAATCCTCGCACTGCCCCCACTCGC
>CALEOQ010000398.1 GCA_937910255.1 uncultured Caulobacteraceae bacterium
GGGTAGAGCAAGGTGGTTGTGTTTTCAAGCAGAAGACGGCATACGAGATTACGACGTGACTGGAGTTCAGACGTGTGCTCTTCCGATCTGGCGGGCGAAGACCTGTCGGGTCCCATCGATCCGGCCGCCGAGCAGGCCCGCATCGACGCCCTCACCGGCGGCGGCGAGGTGGTCATCCGCCGCGAGTCCAACAGCCGGATCAAGCTGCCCGGCCTTTAAGGTTCAGTCCTCCGCCGGCGTGCGGATTTCGTAGCCCAGCGCGCCCAGCCGATCGAGCACGCCCCCCTGCGACAACAGGGGGCGCAGCTGCACCACCGCAATGCTGTGGCCGGGCTGGCGCAGCGCATTGACGATGGACTGGGTCTGGTCAGCCTTCAGCCGTGCGTCCAGCTCCGCGGCCCCGGGCGCGGCGGCGACACACCGCTCATAGCTCCGCTCGCCCCCCAAGGCCTCGCGCACCCGTCCCCAGGCCCAGGCCCGGGCCGCGGCCTGGGCGGAGGCCGGCCCCGCCTCCACAGCCGCCAGGGCTTCGAGCACGCAGGCCCGCTGGGCCGCCGCCGGGGTCCGCACCACAGCGGCCAGCAAGGGGGCGGCGTCATAGGTCTTGGCCTCCACGCGGATGCCGCGGGCCTGCGCCATCCGGCCGATGGTCTTGGCCGGATCAGCCGCCGTCAGGCTGGCGGCGTCGCGATAGTCGCTGACCAGCAGCAGGGCCGCGGCCATGCCGTTGCGGGTCTTGTAGCGGTCGGCCTCCTGCCCGGCCTTTGTGCGGGCGGCCGCGAACCGCGTGCGCAGGGCCGGGTCCAGCGTCTCCTCGTAAGGCGTCCCGGACCGCAGGCGCATCAGGCTGATCACCGCGCCGGGCACGGTCAACAGGTTCACGCTGGCGTTGTTGAACGGCAGGATGACGCGGTTGGCCCCCTCCAGCCGCCGCTCCAGCACGCTGGGGTCCCAGCCCGAGCCCTTGGGGATCACCGAGGGCACGCCCATCACATAGACGGTGGAATCGCCGTCCGAGACCCGCCACCAGGCCGGCCCGATCTCGCGCGCCGTAACCACCAGCTCCTCCACCAGCACCGCATCAGGGTCCTGGGGCAGGGTCGGGGTCTGGGACGACGCCGCCAGAGGCGTCGCCAGCAGCAGCAATCCGCACAGTACGGTGATCAGGCGCATGATCTCTTTCCTCATCCGTCCCAAAAGGAGGGGCCGCCCCCGCAGCCTGAATCGTCCTATATTGCCTTTTGGACCCAGGCTCGAACATGCGCATCCACCGTCTTCCCCCCGAAACCGTCAACCGCATCGCCGCCGGCGAGGTGGTCGAGCGGCCGGCCAGCGCCATCAAGGAGCTGGTCGAGAACGCCCTGGACGCCGGCGCCCGCCAGATCGAGGTGCAGGTGGAAGGCGGCGGCCTCACCCGCATCCTGGTGGCCGACGACGGTTTTGGTCTGTCGCCGGATGAACTGCTGCTGGCGGTCGAACGCCACGCCACCTCCAAGCTCACCCCCGACGACGCCGGCGACTATGACCTGCTGCGCATCGCCACCCTGGGCTTCCGGGGCGAGGCCCTGCCCTCGATCGGCTCGGTGGCGAGGCTCTCCATCACCAGCCGCGCCAGGGGCTCCGCCGACGCCCACGCCCTGCGGGTGGATGGCGGGGCGATGGGCCAGGTCTCGCCCGCCGCGTTCCCTGGACCGCATGGGGCCCGTGTCGAGGTGCGCGACCTCTTCTACGCCACCCCGGCCCGGCTGAAGTTCATGAAGTCCGAGCGGGCCGAGGCCATGGCCATCGCCGACGAGATCAAGCGCCAGGCCATGGCCCACGAGGTGGTCAGCTTCAGCCTCGAGATCGACGGGCGAAAGGTCCTGCGCCTGCCCGCCGAGCCGGCCGGCGATGTGGGCCGCCTTGCGCGGCTGTCGGCCATCATGGGTCGGGAGTTTTCGGAGAACGCCCTGCTGATCGATCATGATCGCGAGGGCGTGCGCCTGTCGGGCTACGCAGGCCTGCCGACCCTGAACCGGGGCAATGCGGCCCATCAGTATCTGTTCGTCAATGGCCGCCCGGTGCGCGACCGCCTGCTGCAGGGGGCCCTGCGCGGCGCCTATGCCGACTTCCTGGCCCGGGACCGTCACCCTCTGACGGCGCTGTTCCTCGAACTCGACACCGCCCTGGTGGATGTGAACGTCCATCCCGCCAAGGCCGAGGTGCGCTTTCGCGATCCGGCCCTGGTGCGCGGCCTGATCGTCGGCGGCCTGCGCCACGCCCTGGCCGGCGCCGGCCATCGGGCCTCGACCACCGTGGCCGCCGACGCCCTGCAGGGCCTGCGCCCCGGCATGACGCCAGCCCCGGCCTATCGCCCCGGCGCTTCGGCGGCCGGCTTTTCGAGCTGGAGCGGCGGCGGATGGGGACCCGCGCTCGCCCAGGCGATCCCGGGCCTGAGCGACACCTCCGCCCGCCACGAACCGGCCTTTGAGCCCGGCGCCTACGCCCCGTCCGGATTTTCCGAGGACGGCCGCTCCCCAGCCCCGGCGCCGGACCTGGTCGACCATCCCCTGGGCGCAGCCAGGGCCCAGGTGCATGAGACCTATATCGTCGCCCAGACCCGCGACGGCGTCGTTATCGTCGATCAGCATGCGGCCCATGAACGGCTGGTCTATGAGAAGATGAAGGCCGAGATGGCCGTGGGCGCGGTGGCCCGCCAGGCCCTGCTGATCCCCGAGGTGGTCGAGCTGGACCCCGCCGAGGCCGAGCGAGTCGTGGCCCGCGCCGACGAGCTGGCGACGCTGGGTCTCGTCATCGAACCCTTCGGGGCCGGCGCCGTGCTGGTGCGCGAGACCCCGGCCCTGCTGGGTGAGACCGACGCCGGCGGCCTGGTGCGCGACACCGCCGACGACCTGGCCGAAAACGACCAGGCCCTGGCGCTCAAGGAACGTCTGGCCGAGGTCTGCTCCACAATGGCCTGTCACGGCTCGGTCCGGGCCGGCCGACGGCTGACCGGCCCGGAGATGAACGCCCTGCTGCGCCAGATGGAGGCCACGCCACACTCCGGCCAGTGCAACCACGGCCGCCCCACCTATGTGGAGCTCAAGCTCGCCGACATCGAGCGGCTGTTCGGCCGGCGCTAGAGCCTAGGCGAGCTCCCGTTCAGCGAACGCCCGCAACGCCACGCCCAGATAGTCGGTGAGGCCGGCGCAACGGGCCTCATATCGGGCGCGAAACTCCGGATGATCCTCATAGAGCCGGCTAAGGCCCGCGAAGGCTGCGCGGTCAGGCGCGCGGTTCCAGGTCCGGCTGATCCAGTCGCACCAGCGCCGGGCCAGGGCCTGCGTCGACTCCGAATCGGCCGGCGCACCAGCCTGCAAGGCTTGGGCGAATTCCGCCTCCAGCGCTTCGCCCTGCGCCATCAGGGCCTGGGCTCCCGACGAGCCCATGGCCGCCAATCCGGCCTTGGACTGGGCGACCCGGTCGTCCATTCCGCCGCCGTAGCGCTCGCTCAGCCAGGCCTCGTGGCGCGCCTGGGTCTCGGGCTCAAAGCCCAGATACATCTTCGTCTCGTCCATCTTCGTCGCTCCTTGAAGGGCGGCGAGGGTCACATCGATGGTTTCGATCAGTTGACGGCCGCGGTCCACCTGCTGGCGGAGCCGCTCCCTGTGGGATCGCAGCGCCGAGACCCGGTCGAAACCGGGGTCGTCCAACAGGGCGGCGATGGCCGCCAGCGGCATGCCGAGCTCGCGGTGAAAGAGGATCTGCTGCAGCCGCAGCAAGGCCTCACGCCCGTAGTATCGGTATCCATTGGCGCCCATCCGCGTGGGCTTGAGCAGGCCGATCTCGTCGTAATGGTGCAGGGTGCGCACGCTCACGCCCGAGAGCCGGGCCACCGTCTTGACCGTGTAATCCGTCACGAAACCTCGTCCTCGCCGATGGACAAGGCAGATGGGCCCTCACGAAGGGTGAGGGTCAAGCGGCTTTAAGCCGCCGCCTCAGCAGGCGTTTCCGCCGCCGCGTCCAGCAACCGCCGCATGGTTTCGTAGAGGCGCTCGGCCTTGATCGGCTTTTCGACCACGGCGTCCATGCCCTGCGCCATATAGGCCGCGGCGTCCCAGGGATCGGCGTTGGCGGTCAGGGCGATGATCGGAACGCCTGCGGCCGGTCCGCCCTCGGTCCGGATGCGCCGGGTGGCGGCGACGCCGTCGAGGCGGGGCATCTTGATGTCCATGAGGATGAGATCGAAGCCGCCCGCGGCGGCGGCCTCCACCGCGGCCTCGCCATCTTCCACCGCATGGGCTTCGGCGCCGAACATCTCGCAGAGCGTGGACGCGACCAGCCGGTTGGTGGCGTTGTCATCGGCGATCAGCACCCGGATGTTCTGCGCACCACCGACCGTCTCGATGGCGTTGGGCGCAGGCGCGGGTTCGCCGGCCGGCACGTCGTAGAGCGGGATCCGAAACACGAAGGTCGATCCCGGTCCGGCGTTCCGCCGCGCCTCGATCTCCCCGCCCATCTGCTCGACCAGCTGTTGGCAGATGGACAGGCCAAGCCCCGCCCCGCCCTCGCGAACCCCGGCCTCGGTCTGGCTGAAGGGCTGGAAGATCTGCGCCAGGCGATCGGCCGGGACGCCGGAGCCGGTGTCGCGAACCTGGCCTTCCACGTCGAGCAACATGTCCTGGCGCACGCAGGTGAGCGAGACTTCGACGCCGCCGCGCTCGGTGAATTTCAGGGCGTTGCTGATCAAGTTGTTGAGGATCTGCTTGATGCGAACCGCGTCCCCCAGGGCCCACTGGCCCTCAAGCCCCTCATAGGAGAAGGCCAGTCCGACGCCCTTGGCGTCGGCGCGGGCGGTCCAGAGGGACGCCACATCGTCCAGCAGACCGGCCAGATGGAAGGGCTCCTCATTCAGGTCCAGACGGCCAGCCTCGGCGCGGGACAGGTCCAGCGCGTCGGTCAGCAGCCGCAGGAGCGTCTGGCCGGAATCCTGGATGGTGTGGATGTAGGGGGCCAGTTCAGGCTGGGCGAGCTTGCGCTCCAGGATGTCGGCGATGGCCAGCACGCCGTTCAGCGGCGTGCGGATCTCGTGGCTCATGACCGCCAGGAACTGGGACTTGGCGCTCAGCGCCGCCTGGGCCTGGGCCTCGGCCCGACCCAGGGTGTCGGCGATCTGCGTCATCTGCTCGGCGTGGCGGCGATTGGCCTCGCTGGTGGCCTGCAGCAGTGACAGCGCGCTGCCGACGCCGGCATAGCGGCCGCCATTGGTGACGATGAAGCCCTGCAAAAGCTCCGAGGCGCGCTCGGCCAGCGCCTGGCCGCAGAAGTCGGCCACCGTGACGTCGCCTTCGACCACCAGCGGGCTGCGGCTCATCAGCAGAGAGATCGGCCGCAGGGCGTAGAGCGCGCGGCCGTAATGGGCGGCCATGGCCACGAAGAAGGCGTTGCGCTCGACCATGCCGATGGGCCGGCCTTCTTCGTCCACCACCGCGATGGCCAGAACGTCAGGCTCGGCCTGGAACCGCTCATAGACCCGCTCGCCCTGGGTGTCGGGTCGGATCGGCGAAACCGGATCCGCCAGGTCGAAAAGCGTGGCCAACATGGCGATGAAAAATCCCCGCGGATAATGCGCGGAGACTGCCCGGCAACCTTAAACGGACAGTGAAGCTCCAAGGGCCTCAACCGTCTGAGAATATTCACAAAACTGTCGCAATGGCCGAGCTTGGCTGTTTTCGCCGCGCCGCCATCTTGCCGAGGGCTGCGATCCTGCTAGCCTCAACGCCTCTGGAAGAGGGTCTTATGTCTCCCGTTGCGATGAGCCGCCGAGCCTGAGCCGTCCGCGGACGTGAGAAACGTCCGCACGGAATGCAGGCGCGAACCCCGCAATCCGCGTCGCGTCGGCGCGCGGGCGGCATGGCTATGCCTGACCACCGGACGACCTTCCTTGAACATCTCCAAACCGCAGCAAAGGACGCTGCACGCCCTCGCCCAGGGGGCCACCCTTCGCCCTGTCCGTGACCATCGCGGCCATATCATCGACGTCAACTGCATCACCGGAGAGGGCTGGCGGCTGACCGATTGCGACCTGGCCGTCTTCAAGGCCCTGCGTCGGCGGGGCTTCATCTCCAGTCGCAACGGCGGGCCTTACCGGATCACCCGGGAGGGCCTGGCCAACCTGCGCAGCCGGCAGGACAACCGGACGACCTCACGCCTCTGGTGAGAACCGCAGGAAGTGGACGCGCGCGGCGCCATAGTCGCGGGCGTCCATCTCTTCATAGCCCGCGAGGGCCGGCGCCGGTTCGCTGGCCCCCCGCTCCCAGACGACCAGGGCGCCGGGGGTCAGCCAGCCCCCCTGCGCCAGGGCCGGCAGGGCGGCTTCCCCCAGGCCCTTGCCATAGGGCGGATCGAGAAAGGCCAGGTCGAAGGCGGGGCCATCCCCGCCCGGGCGGAGGCCCAGGTCGGTGGCGTCGCGCCGGTGGACCCGGGTGCGGCCAAACAGGCCCATGGCGTCCACATTCTCGCGGATGGCGCCGCGGGCGTCCTCGTCGGTCTCCACGAACAGGCAGAACTTGGCCCCCCGCGACAGGGCTTCGAAGCCGAGCGCCCCGGAGCCTGCGAACAGGTCGATCACCCGCAGGTCCCGCAAGCCGCCCGACCAGGGGGCGTGCTCCAGGATGTTGAAGATCGCCTGGCGGGCGCGGTCGGAGGTGGGGCGCGTGTTGACCCCTTGCGGCGCGGCCAGGCTCTTGCCGCGGAACTCACCCGAAACGATACGCATGGCCTAGCCCCGGG
>CALEOQ010000399.1 GCA_937910255.1 uncultured Caulobacteraceae bacterium
GGGGCAGAGGGGGGATTTTTTGTTTTTCAAGCAGAAGACGGCATACGAGATTACGACGTGACTGGAGTTCAGACGTGTGCTCTTCCGATCTCCAGGTTTTCGAAGCGGGCGGCGAATCGGTCCTGCAGCACGTCGGGCATGTCGGCCAGCGCGCGGCGGCCTTCCGCGGTGAGTTCTACAGACACCCGGCGCCGGTCCTGACTGCCACGGTTGCGGATCACCAGGCCGCGGGCCTCCAGCTTGTCCAGCAGGGCGGTGACGGTGGCCTGGCTCAGCCGGGCGGCCTCGGCGATGGCGCCGGCGCCGGGCTCGCCCTCCCGGGCGACGATCTGCAGCACAATCAGCTGAGACGGGGTGAGGCCGGTCGTCCGGGCCAGGTCCCGCGAGGCGAATTCGGCGGCCCGCACGATCCGGCGGATCGCCACCAACGCGTCACTGACGCGGCTCTCCATGCCGTCTCCTCCAGGCTTCCCGAGTCATCGCAACCCTCTGATCTCGCAGAAGGCGTGGAGAGGCAAGCGTCGGGACGCAGGATGTCACGGACAATTTGAAGCTCAAATTAACAAGATTCGCCAATTCTGATGGAACTGCCTGAAATCCTCGCGAATTCCCACATCAAACGCCGAATGCCTGCGCAAACGCTGGGCAGCCGGGGTTGACATATTTAGTTCCACGAACGAAATAACGGCCATGGAAATGCAGAGCAATCAAACGTCGTCCGGTGCGCCGGGCGTCGGAGAGCGCTCGGGGGGCGGGCTGGAGTTCTCTCCACCCACGGCAGATGACGGTCTCGCGGTTCACCGCCTGATCGCCGACTGCCCGCCGCTCGACCAGAACTCGGTCTATTGCAACCTCCTGCAATGCACCCACTTCGCCGAGACCTGCGTGGCGGTGAAGCGGGGCGACGATCTGGTGGGGTGGATCTCCGCCTATCGGCCGCCGCAGGAGCCCGACGTCCTCTTCGTCTGGCAGGTGGCGGTGGGCGAGAGCGCCCGGGGCCTAGGCCTCGCTGGCCAGATGATCGCCCACATTCTCGAACGCCCCGCGTGCAGGGGCGTGAGCCGGATCAAGACGACGATCACCGCCGATAACGCCGCCTCCTGGGGGCTGTTCAAGGGGATCGCCCGGAGACTGTCGGCGGCGCTCAGCGACGCGCCCTGGTTCCTTCAGAACCAGCACTTTCCGCCCGGCCACGACACCGAACACCTGGTCACCATCGGCCCCTTTGAGCGGGACTCGCTGACCATTTCGAGCCGCCCAGCGGCCTAAACCCATTCACGGACCCGACCCCAAGGAAGGGAAATCAACATGTACGACGCCGAAACCCAGACCCGCGAGCCCCGTCCCTTCGCCACCTTTGAGCGGATGGAATCCCAAGTGCGCTCCTATTCGCGCAGCTTTCCCGCCGTCTTCGACCGGGCCGAGGGCTCGTGGCAGTACGACAAGGAAGGCCGCGGCTATATCGACTTCCTCACCGGCTGCTCGGTGCTGAACTATGGCCACAACCACCCGGCCATGAAGCGCGCCCTGATGGACTACATCGAGAGCAACGGTGTGGTGCACAGCCTGGACATGCATTCCCGCGCCAAGGCGGAGTTCCTTGAGGCGCTGGAGGGCAAGATCCTCAAGCCCCGTGGCATGAACTATCGCGCCCAGTTCACCGGCCCCACCGGCGCCAACGCCGTCGAGGCGGCCTTGAAGCTGGCGCGCAAGGTGACCGGCCGGACCAATGTGATCGCCTTCACCAACGGCTTCCATGGGGTCACCCTGGGCGCCCTGGCCGCCACCGGCAACAGCCACCACCGCACGGGCGCGCACATGCCGCTCAGCGGCGTGACCCGCATGCCCTATGACGGCTACTTCGGCGAGGGCGTCGACACCGCCGCCCAGCTTGAGCAGATGCTCAGCGACCCGTCGGGTGGCGTCGACAAGCCCGCCGCGATCATCGTCGAGGTGGTCCAGGGCGAGGGCGGCCTGAACGTCGCCTCGGCCGAGTGGCTGCGCAAGATCGAGAAGATCTCTCACAAGCACGGCGCCCTGTTCATCGTCGACGACATCCAGGCCGGCTGCGGTCGCACCGGCAGCTTCTTCAGCTTCGAAGGCATGGGCCTGAAGCCCGACATCGTCACCATGGCCAAGTCCCTCTCGGGCATGGGCCTGCCCATGGCCCTGGTGCTGGTGAAGCCGGAATTCGACCAGTGGAAGCCCGGCGAGCACAACGGGACCTTCCGCGGCAACTGCCACGCCTTCGTCACCGCCAAGGCGGCCATCGACACCTTCTGGGCCGATGACAGCTTCGGCGCCGAAGTTCAGAAGAAGGGCGAGCGCCTGCGCAAGCGCCTGCGTGAGATCGCTCTCCAGAACCGCAGCGTGGTCAAGGGCGTGAAGGGCCGCGGCATGATGTGCGGCCTGGACGTGGGCTCGGGCGAGATCTCCGACCCCGTGGTCGATGAGGCCTTCAAGCGCGGCCTGATCATCGAAACCAGCGGCGCCCATGACCAGATCCTCAAGGTCCTGGCGCCCCTCAACATCACCGACGCCGACCTCGACGCCGGCCTCGATATTCTTGCTGACTGTGTGGCCGAAGTGGCTGGGCGCCAGGCGCTCGGTTCGGCGGCCTAAAGGAGTTTAAACATGATCGTTCGTGACCTGAATGAAGCAAACCAGACCCGACGTCGCGTGGTCTCCAAGGGCTGGGAAAGCACCCGTCTCCTTCTGAAGGACGACAAGATGGGCTTCTCCTTCCACCTGACGACCATCTACGAGGGCGCCGAGCTGCCCATGCATTATCAGAACCACCTGGAGTCGGTTTACTGCGTCTCCGGGGAGGGCTCGATCGAAGACCTCGCCACCGGCCAGGTTCACCCCATCAAGCCCGGCGTGATGTACGCCCTGGACAAGCACGACAAGCACGTCCTGCGGGCCAAGAGCGAGATGAAGATGGCCTGCGTCTTCAATCCGCCGCTGAACGGCATGGAAGTCCATGACGACACCGGCGCCTATCCCCTGGAAGCCGAAACCGTCTGAGGCGACGGCGCCGGTCCCGTCGGGGCCAGCGCCAGACCCCTTTAACCATGAGCCCGCCCCCGGCGCCGAGATGGCCGCCGGGGTGGGACCAGAGGCGAAAGGAAGCCTTTCATGACAGATCTCTATCCCTCGCGGGTCGCCGACCAGCCCACCTGGCTGGAACGCAAGGACCCCGTGATCCACAGCCCGTGGCGCTTTGAGTCGCCGCTGAGCCAGGCCCAGCACGAAGCCTTCGAGCGCGATGGCTTCCTGGTGCTGCAGAACGTCTTCGAGACGGAAGAAGTCGCCGCCCTGCAGGCGGAGATGAACCGCCTGCGCGGCCTGCCGGACTCCATCGACCCTGATACCGTGATCGCCGAGCCGGCGTCCGGCGCAGTGCGTTCGATCTTCGCCATCGACCGCCAGAGCGCCCTGATCGGCCGCCTGGCCGCCGATGAGCGTCTGGTCTCCATCGCCAACCACATCCTTGGCGACGAGGTCTACCTCCATCAGACGCGGCTGAACTACAAGCCCGGCTTCGATGGCAAGGAGTTCTACTGGCACTCCGACTTCGAGACCTGGCACACCGAGGATGGCATGCCGCGCATGCGGGCCATCTCCATGTCGGTCCAGCTGGTCGATAACTTCGAGTTCAACGGGCCGCTGATGCTGATGCCCGGCTCGCACAAGACCTTCGTCACCTGCGTCGGCGAGACGCCGGACGACCACTACAAGGAATCCCTGCGCAAGCAGGAATACGGCGTGCCCGACCGTGACAGCCTGGCCAAGCTGGCCGAGCAGCACGGCATCGTGGCGCCGACCGGCCCGGCCGGTTCAGTGGTGATCTTCGACTGCAACACCATGCACGGGTCGAACGGCAACATCACGCCGTTCCCCAGGGCCAACGCCTTCATGGTCTACAACGCCGAGGCCAACCGCCTCGTCGCGCCCTTCGGGGCCGAGACGCCGCGTCCGGAGTTTGTCGGCGCGCGGGAGCACACGAAACGGCTGGTTCCCGTCTCCGGGAGCCTGGCCAAACAGGTAAGGGCGGCCTGATGAGCGGACATACAGTCGAGAAAATCGGCGGCACATCGATCTCCAACACCGATGCGGTGCTGGAAAACATTCTGATCGCCGACCGAAAGGAGCCTGAGCTCTACGGCCGCATCTTCGTGGTCTCGGCCTATGCCGGCATGACCAATGGCCTGCTCGAGCACAAGAAGACCGGCAGGCCTGGGGTCTACGCGCTGTTCGCCGGGGCCTCGGCCATGGAGGCGTCGGCCTGGCTGGACGCCCTGGCCCGGGTGCAGGCTGACATGCTCGCCATAAACGCCGATCGGTTTGGCGATAGCGAAGATCGCAAGCCGGCCGATGAGTTCATCCTGGCCCGCATCGAGGATGCGCGCTCGGCCCTGACCGACCTCCAGCGCCTGTGCGCCCACGGTCACTTCCGCCTGGACACCCAGCTCGGCGCGGCCCGGGAAATGCTCGCCTCCCTGGGCGAGGCCCATAGCGCCCATAACCTGACGCTTGAACTGCGCCGCCGCGGCGTGAACGCCCGGTTCGTCGATCTGACCGCCTGGCACGACAAGCGGCCCCTGACCCTGGACGAACGCATCCAGGACGCCTTCCAGGATGTGGACGTGGCCCGGGAACTCCCGATCGTCACCGGCTTCGCCCAGCGCCGCGAGGGGCTGATGCGCGAGTTTGGCCGGGGCTATAGCGAGGTGGTGTTCAGCCGGGTCGGCGTGCTGACCGGCGCCAAGGAAGCCATCATCCACAAGGAATTCCACCTCTCCAGCGCCGACCCGAACCTGGTCGGCCAGGACGCGGTGCGCAAGATCGGCCGGACCAACTATGACGTGGCCGATCAGCTGGCCAATCTGGGCATGGAGGCCATCCATCCCCGCGCCGCCCGGGGCCTGCGCCACGCCGGCATCCCGCTGATCGTCAAGAACACCTTCGAGCCCGAGGACAAGGGCACCTCGATCTGCGGCGACTTCGTCTCGGAGACCCCGCGGGTGGAGATCATCGCCGGCATGAAGGGGGTCACGACCCTTGAGCTGCTGGAACAGGACATGGTCGGGGTGAAGGGCTACGACGCCGGCATTCTGGATGTGCTGTCGCGCCACGACGTCCGCATCGTGTCCAAGGCCTCCAACGCCAACACCATCACCCACCATCTCGACGCCAATCCCAAGCAGGTGAAGCGGGTGATCGCTGACCTCGAGGCGCTGTTCCCCAATGCGGCGGTCTCCACCCGCAAGGTGGCTATTGTCGCGGCGATCGGCAGCGATCTGAACGTGCCCAACCTGACCAGCCGGGCGACGCTCGCGCTCGGGGAGGCGGGGGTGGAGATCCTGGGGCTGCAGCAGCTGTCCCGGCGGGTGGACATCCAGTTTGTCGTGGCCGAGGATGGCTATGACGCCGCCGTCACTGCGCTCCATCGACGCCTCGTCGAAGAGGACGACGCCTTAGCCCGGCCTCTAAGAAGCGCAGCCTGACAGTTGTTTTCGCCCGCGGCGTCAGCGCCGCGGGCCTTTAGCTTTTTTATCTGACCATTTTCAAATCTCCCGGGCCCGCCCCATGACCATGATCGTCTTCCTGCTCTGCCTGGCCGCTTTCGTCGGGATTGGCCTGGCTTCGGTGCGCAAGGCCCAGGCCTCCAAGAAAGACTACTACCTCGCCAGCAGCAGCGTGCACCCCGCGATGGCGGGCCTGTCGGCGGTGGCCACGAACAATTCGGGCTACATGTTCATCGGGGTGATCGGGTTCACCTACGCCACAGGGTTGGCCGCCATTTGGCTGATGATCGGCTGGATTCTTGGCGACTTCATAGCCTCCATCTTCATTCACCGCCGCCTGCGTGAGGTGACGGAATCGTCTGGCCAGGTCTCGTTCGGCGCGGTGGTCGCCAACTGGTCGGGGCAGGACTTCGGCCTTTGGCGCAAGATCGCTGCGGTCATCGCGGTGGTCTTCCTCGGCGCCTATGCCGCCGCCCAGATCGCGGCTGGAGGCAAGGCTCTGCAAGGCGTGCTGGGCTGGACGCCGCAGACCGGCGCCATGATCTCGGCAGCCCTGATCCTGGCCTATAGCGCTGTCGGCGGCATTCGTGCGTCGATCTGGACCGATGCCGCCCAGTCGCTGGTCATGATCTTCGCCATGACCATGCTGCTCTGGGTGGCGGTCGCCGGACGCGGCGGGATCGACAACACCTATATGGAGATGGCGGCCATCCCCGGCTTCCTCGACCTCTTCCCCGCCGATCTGCTGTTTCCTGGGCTGCTCGGCATGGCGCTGTTCGTCGTGGGCTGGATGTTTGCGGGCGTCAGCGTCATCGGCCAGCCGCATGTGATGGTTCGGTTCATGGCCCTCAAGACGCCGGAAGACATGACCGCGGCCCGGGGGTGGTACTATGGCTACTTCACGCTCTTCTATCTGCTGGCGACCGGCGTTGGTCTGATGTCGCGGCTCTATCTGCCGGACCTGGGCGCCCTGGACCCTGAACTCGCCCTGCCGACCATGGCTGTGGAGCTGCTGCCGGCCGCCCTGGTCGGCGTGGTCCTGGCCGGGATCTTCGCGGCGACCATGTCCACCGCCGACTCCTTGGTGCTGGCCTGTTCGGCGGCGATCACCAGCGATCTGGCGGAAGGTCGGATCCAGAAGCCCTGGGTCATGAAAATGGTCACCGCAGGCGTGACCATCCTGGCCTTGATGTTCGCGCTCAGCGGCTCGCGCAGTGTGTTCAGCCTGGTCATTCTCGCCTGGTCGACCCTGGCCTGCGCCTTTGGCCCGCTGAT
>CALEOQ010000400.1 GCA_937910255.1 uncultured Caulobacteraceae bacterium
GGGAAGAGGAAGGAGAAGAGGAAAAGGAGTATGGAGAGTAGGAGGAATAGGAAGAGAAAGAGAGTATTTTTTATTTCAAGCAGAGGACGGCATACGAAATTACGACGTGACTGGAGTTCAGACGTGTGCTCTTCCGATCTCCTCGGCCAACCGCTCGGGCCGGCCCAGCCCGACCACCTTTTCCGACGCCCTGGAGGAGACCGGGGTCTTCGCCCTGGCCGCCCTGGACGGCGGTCCCTGCGCCGTGGGGCTGGAGTCCACCGTGGTCGCCCTGCTGGACGACCCCCGCCTGCTGCGGCCCGGCGCCGTGACCCGTGAGCAGATCGAGGTGGTGATCGGGCCCTTGGCCGAGGCGGAGGATGACGCGCGGCGCTCGCCCGGCCGAATGGCGCGCCACTACGCCCCCCAGGCGCCGGTGCGCCTGAATGTGGCCGCGCCAGAGCCGGACGAGGCCTATCTGGCCTTCGGACCCGGGGCGCCGGAGGGCCCGCGGGTGTTCAATCTCAGCCCCACCGGCGACCTGGCCGAGGCCGCCACGCACCTGTTTGCTTATCTGCGGGCCGCCGACCGCACCGCGCCGCGGGCCATCGCCGTGGCGCCGATCCCGACCCATGGCCTGGGCGAGGCCATCGCCGACCGCCTGAACCGGGCGGCGGGCTTTGTCGGCTAGGCCGTGAGGGGTTAGATTTATCCCATGACGATTTCCGTGCCCGCCGATGTCATTTCCCGCCTCAAGGCCGTGCTGGGCGACGGCGGCTGGAGCCAGGAGCCTGAACGCCTGGCGCCCAAGCTGCTGGAATGGCGCGACCGCTGGAGCGGCCAGACTCCCTTCTTGGCCCTGCCGGGCTCGACCGCCGACGTGGCCGCCGTGGTCGGCATCTGTTTCGAGGCGGGCGTGCCCATCACCCCGCAGGGGGGCAACACCGGCCTGGTGGGCGGCCAGATCCCCATGGGCGAGATCCTCCTGTCCACCGAACGCCTGCGCGCCGTCCGCGACGTGGACGCCCTGGATGACGTCATGGTGGTGGAGGCCGGCGTCACCCTGGCCGGGGCGCATGAAGCCGCGCTGGAAAAGAACCGCCGCTTCCCGCTGGACCTCGCCTCGCAAGGCACGGCGACCATCGGCGGGGTGATCTCCACCAATGCCGGCGGCACCGCGGTGCTGCGCTATGGGACCACGCGGGACCTGGTGCTGGGCCTGGAGGCGGTGCTGCCCAATGGCGAGGTGTGGAACGGCCTCAAGCGCCTGCGCAAGGACAATACCGGCTATGACCTCAAGCAGCTGCTGATCGGCGCCGAGGGCACGCTGGGCGTTGTCACCGCCGCCAGCCTGAAGCTCTTTCCCATCCTACCGTCGCGGGCCACCGCCATGGTCGGCCTGGCCAGTCCCCGGGCGGCGCTGGACCTGCTGGCCCGGGCCAAGGAGGCGGCCGGCGGCGGGGTCGAGGCCTTCGAGCTGATCAGCCGGGTGGGCGTGGACTTCGCGCTGAAGAACATCGCCGGCCAGCGCGACCCGTTGAGCGAGCCCCATCCCTGGTACGTGCTGGTGGAGCTGGCGTCTGGCGAGCCGGGCTCGGCGGAAGCCGCGCTCGAGCGGCTATTGGCCCAGGCCCTGGAGACCGGCCTCATCGCCGACGCCGTGGTCGCCCAGACCAAGACCCAGGCCGAGGCGCTCTGGTCCCTGCGGGAAAACCAGTCCCCGGCCCAGAAGCCCGAGGGCGCCACCTGGAAGCACGATGTCTCGGTGCCGGTCAGCCGGGTGGCCGACTTCCTGGACGAGGCCGGCGCGGCCATGACCGCGTTTGCGCCGGGCTGCCGGATCTGCGCCTTCGGTCATGTGGGGGACGGCAACATCCATTATGACGTGCTGCGCCCCGATGGAGGCGACGACGCCGCCCATTCGGCGGGGCGTGACGCAGGGTCGCGGCTTGTCCACGACATTGTCGCCCGGCTCGAAGGCTCCATCTCGGCCGAGCATGGCCTAGGCGCGATGAAGACCGAAGAAGCCTTGCGCTATAAGGCCCCGGTCGAGGTGAACGCCCTGCGGGCGATCCGCGCGGCCCTTGACCCAAAGCGCATCATGAATCCCCGGGTCCACTTCTAAGGCCGCGCAACCGCCTTGGCATTGTCATCAAGAGCGGTCAAAGGACCGCGCCATGCTGTTCGTTCTTTCCCCGGCCAAGGCGCTGGACTTCTCCGCGCCGCAAAAACTGTTGCCCATGACGGCGCCGCAGTTCGATGCGGACGTGATCGAGCTGGCCAAGACCACCCGCAAGCTCACCGTCGCCGATCTCAAGCGGCTGATGTCCCTGTCCGACAACCTGGCCGAGCTGAACCGCGCCCGCTTCCAGGCCTTCGATCCCGAGAGTGAGGACGGCCTGCAGGCGGCCCTGGCCTTCAACGGCGATGTCTATTCCGGGCTTCAGGCCCGCACGCTCGCCAAGGCCGATCTGGACTGGGCGCAGGACCACCTGCGCATCCTCTCAGGGCTCTATGGCCTGCTGCGGCCCCTCGACGTGATCCAGCCCTATCGCCTGGAGATGGGGACGCGGCTGAAGACCCGGCGCGGCGCCACCCTCTATGACTTCTGGTCCGACCGGATCGCCAAGGCCCTGAACCTGGCCGGCCAGGACCATGCCGACCCGACGCTGGTGAACCTGGCCAGCCAGGAATATTTCGGCGCCGTCGACGCCCAGGCCCTGAAACTGCCGATCCTCACCATCCGCTTCCTTGAGGAAAAGGACGGCCATGCGCGGATCGTCAGCTTCTACGCCAAGAAGGCCCGGGGCCTGATGGCCCGCTACGCCATCGACAATCGGATCACCCGCGCCGATGATCTGCGGGGCTTCGACCTGGAGGGCTACGGCTTCGTGGCCGCCCAGTCCCAGCCCGGCGAATGGACCTTCAGCCGCCGGCAGCCGAGCGCCGCCGCGGCCTGACCTCAGACCTCAAGGAGCGCGCCACATGGCTGTGGATTATGGGATCGCCGGCCATGTGGCCATCGTCACCGGCTCCACCAGCGGCATCGGCCACGCCATGGCCGCGGCGCTCGCCGAACAGGGGGTCAATGTCATCCTCAACGGCCTGGGCGATCCGGCCAAGATCGAGGCTGACCGCCGGGCCCTGCAGGCGCGCACCAATGCGACCATCGCCTATCACGGCGCCGACATGACCAAGCCCGACGAGATCGCCGACCTAGTGGACTTCGCCGTGCGCGAGTTCGGCCGGCTCGACATCCTGGTCAATAATGCGGGCATCCAGCACGTCTCGCCCATCGAGGACTTTCCGCCGGAGAAGTGGGACGCCCTGATCGCCATCATCCTGTCCTCGGCCTTCCACGCCACCCGGGCGGCGGTGCCCGTGATGAAGGCGCAAGGCCGCGGCCGGATCGTCAACATCGCCTCGGCCCATGGCCTGGTGGCCTCGCCGTTCAAGTCGGCCTATGTGGCCGCCAAGTTCGGGGTGGTGGGCCTGACCAAGGCGGTCGGCGTGGAACTCGCCAAGAGCGGGGTGACCTGCAACGCCATCTGCCCCGGCTATGTGAAGACCCCCCTGGTGGAGGCCCAGATCGGCGACCAGGCCCGCTCCCGGGGCATTTCCGAAGACCGGGTGGTGGACGAGGTCATCCTCGCCGCCCAGCCCAACCGGGCCTTTGTCGAATACGACCACCTGGCCGGCATGCTGCTCTATCTGGTGTCGGACATGGGCGCATCGGCCACTGGGGCGGCGCTGTCAGTGGACGGCGGCTGGACGGCGACCTGAGGCCTTTGCGCGCCGCCACCGTCGTCACCCTCGGGCTCGTCCCGAGGGTCCCTGTCGAGGGCGGGCGCAAGCGTCACGAGGGATCCTGGGCACAAGGCCCAGGATGACGGTGTTGGGGTGGAGGGGCGCAGAGCCCGCGGCTCGCGCGCCGCAGGCGTCCAAAAAGCGAACCACAAAGCACACGAAGACCACCAAGGGCCGCGCGGCGTCTTCGTGCCCTTTGTGTCCTTCGTGGTTGACCTAACTCGCGCCGCCGACCGCCCTCGTCGTTCGACGCCCCAGCCCCCACTCCTCGTCACCCTCGGGCTTGACCCGAGGGTCCATGCCCACTGAGCCGACCCCGTGTTCATGGATGGTCGGGTCAAGCCCGACCATGACGGGGAGAGACTGCGCCACCGCCCTCGTCCTTCGAGGCCCCCTCCCCCACCATCGTCACCCTCGGGCTTGTCCCGAGGGTCCCTGTCGAGGGCGGGCGCAAGCTGCGCGAGGGACCCTGGGCACAAGGCCCAGGGTGACGGTGTGGAGGTGGAGCAGTTGCCGACCCTAGGGGAAAGCGCGCCATCCTGCGCCTGCAGCCGAGGGACATCGGCGTGGGAGGATCAGACATGACCGGCAAGCGCACCGCCTGCATCATCGGGGCCGGCTGTTCGGGCTTCACCACCGCCAAGCGGCTGAAGGACGAGGGCATCAGTTTCGACGTCTTCGAGATGTCCGACGACATCGGCGGGACCTGGTACTTCAACAATCCCAACGGCAAGTCGGCCTGCTACGAGAGCCTGCACATCGACACCTCGAAATGGCGCCTGGCCTTCGAGGACTATCCCGTGCCGGCCGACTGGCCCGACTTCCCCCACCACGGCCAGCTGCTGGACTACTTCAAGGCCTACGTCGACCACTTCGGCCTACGCCCGCACATCACCTTCAATACCGCCGTCACAAAGGCCGCCCGCACCGAGGACGGCCGCTGGGCGGTCACGCTCTCGACCGGCGAGACCAAGACCTATGACGTGCTGTTCGTCTGCAACGGCCACCACTGGGACCCGCGCTATCCGGACTATCCCGGCGCCTTCGATGGGCCGGCCTTCCATGCGCATGACTATCGCAGCCCGTTCGCGCCGGTGGACCTGAGGGGCAAGCGGGTGGTGGTGGTCGGCATGGGCAATTCGGCCATGGATATCGCCTCGGAGCTGTCGCAGAAGCCGATCGCCAAGACCCTGTGGGTCGCCGCCCGCCGGGGCGTCTGGGTGCTGCCCAAATACATGAACGGCCGCGTGGCCGACAAAGCCTCCATGCCCCACTGGATGCCGCGCAAGCTGGGCCTTCGCCTGGCGGCCAAGCGCATCCGCAAGATCGTCGGCAATATGGAAGACTATGGCCTGCCCAAGCCCGACCACGAGCCCCTGACCGCCCACCCCTCGGTCTCCGGCGAGTTCCTGACGCGGGCCGGCTGCGGCGACATAAAATTCAAGCCCAATATCGCCGAGCTGATGGGCGACAAGGTGCGCTTCGAGGACGGCAGCGTGGAGGCGGTGGACGCCATCATCTACGCCACCGGCTACAAGATCAGCTTCCCCTTCTTCGACGATCCGGACCTATTGCCCGACGCCGAGAACCGCTTCCCCCTGTTCAAGCGGATGATGAAGCCCGGCATCGACAACCTGTTCTTCATGGGCCTGGCCCAGCCCCTGCCGACCCTGGTCAACTTCGCCGAGCAGCAGGCCAAGCTGGCGGCCGCCTGCCTCGCCGGCCGCTACCGCCCGCCGAGCGCGCCTGAGATGGAGGCCATCATCGCCAAGGACGAAGCCCTGCACCTGGGCCACTTCTACAAGAGCCAGCGCCACACCATCCAGGTCGACTTCGGGCTCTACGTCCACGACCTGCTGAAGGAGATTCAGCGGGGGAGCGGCGGGGGTAGGTCCACTCCGCTGCAAGCCGCATTTCGAAGTTATGCGGAATCGCTCGATGGTTGCGCCTCAAGCTTGCAGCGGTTGAACGATGATTAGCTTTTCGGATGGGCTCGGAATTCTCGGCGCGCTGGGCTTAGGCGCTATGCTAGATGCAGCCGTCAAGCCTGCTTACAAGGAGCGAGTAAGCGCTTGGCTAGAACGAGCGATAAAGCCGAAGGATAACCTAGAATACCCCGGGTCAATCTTTTTAGACAAGATTTTCGGCAGCTCAGTTCTCTCTTGGTACTCCATCCCAAGATATGTAGTCCTATCGGTTTCGGCGATCGGCCTTTCATACATAATCGCCGTTCTCACATCACCCCCTGAGGTCATCAGGGAAATGTGGATATTTCGGCCGAACGCCTCGACAAGCGAAATTTCAATTCTCTTAGTATGTTTAATCGCGACCATCGTAGGTGATGTTTTTTCCTATGCGCAAACACGTCTATTCGTCCGCGCTATAGACAAATCTAGATCTGGCATTGTTTCGGCCGGACTGTTATCAGCGGACGTAATCGTTAGTTTGGGGATTTTTTTCTTCACTTTTTCATTCGCAAGACTTATTTGTTATTTGATAGTTATTTATTCTGGCCCCGAGCAATATCTGACTAAAACAGAGTACTATTTACCTGAAGTTCTATCCACAGGACTGTCGGCGGCGAAAATTGAGTCCGTTGGAGAGAAGGAACCGGCATCGCAATTCGCAGTCGCTATATCAAACGCTCGATCAGAGCCCGCCCTTGCAAGCGTGTCTGAACTCCAGAAGGACGATTGTCTAGTTTAGTCTTGGACGAGAGGTCTCTACGGCACGTCCAGTTCGAGACACAGAGAACCTGCGTCAAGAACAACCGGAGCGAGATAACCAAATCTCTAACACATATCGAGAACACGCTAGAATTATTTGAAAGCGCAGCCATTGAGCATTCAAAGCGAGTTCCGATGACTGTTGATTACAATTCAGATCGGAAGAGCACACGTCTGAACTCCAGTCACGTCGTAATCTCGTATGCCGTCTTCAGCTTGCAAAAAAAAAAAACACACCACAACACATCTTCAATTATGTCAATAACTAACATCCTTACACCCGATTAAC
>CALEOQ010000401.1 GCA_937910255.1 uncultured Caulobacteraceae bacterium
GGGGACTGGCAGGGATAGGAGGGTGTAGTGGGGAGTACAGGAAGACAGTGGGAGAGAGTGTGTGTGTGTGTGTTTTTTTTTTAAGGATCCGGCGACCACCGAGTTCTACCCTCTTGCCCTACACGACGCTCTTCCGATCTGCCAAGGACGGCGCCGGCCGCGACAAGCTGCTTCGGATCGTCGACCAGACCATGGCCGGCTGGCCAGCCTACGAGTCGTAGAGTTTAGGGCGAGAGGCTTTGCAGCGTCAGAAGCGCCGCCTTAGAGCGACGGTGACGTTCCTGGGATCACCGAAGGTGTTGTAGGTGTTCGGTCCGCCCACACGCGCATAGTAGGTCTTGTCGAAGACGTTGTTCACCGACATGGACACCGACATCTTCGGCGTCACCGCGTAGCCGCCATGCAGGCTGAGGAGGGCGTACGGCTCCTGCTCGCGCACGCCTTCAACGCCGGCGCCCAGGAAGGTGCTCTGGGCGGTCACGCCTGCGGCGATCCAGCCACGGTCCCATCCCGGCGCCGAGGGCGTGTACTTGGCGAAGGCCTTCAGGCTGTGTTCGGGCTCCCAGGTGTCGAAGGCCTGGCCGATGAGGCTCGCATTGGAATTCTCAAGGTGCTCGGTCTGGATGAAGGCGTAGCCGATGGACAGGTCGACGCCGGGATAGGGCCGGCCGGTGACCTCGAGGTCAAACCCGCGCACCTCCACCTCGCCGAGCTGCACGAAGAAGCCCGGGTGGGAGATGTCGGCGAAGGCGCGGTTCACGTCACGGGTGTTGTAGACGGCCGCGGTGGCCAGCAGGGCTTCATCAAAGAACGCGCCCTTCACGCCCGCCTCGACCTGGCGACCAACCCGTGGATCCAGCGGCGTCCCGCCGTTCTCGTCCCACTTCAAAGAGGTCTGCGGAATGAAGATGTCGGAGTAGCTGCCATAGATCGTGATGTTGGGGCGCAGATAGTACACGACGCCGGCATAGGGCGTGATTTCGTTGTCGGCATAGGCGCCCCGGCCAAAGGCGGTCGGGTTCGGATTGGGCGCCTGGGTCCGGCTGCGGGATTCGAAGTCGCTCATCCTTCCGCCCAGCACCATGGTCAGGCCATCGAGGAGTTCGAACCGCCCCTGGCCGTAGAGACCGCTCTGCTCGACGACCGTCCGGCTGCCGTTGTTGTAGGTCATGGTCTGCTGCGGAACATGGGCCGCGTCCTCGAACGCAATGCCCGACCCGGCCGGAGAGCCAGTATAGAAGGTGGTGGCCACCGACCTGTTGCCGACGTCGTATTCCTCCCAGCTGTAGCCCGCCATCAGGGTGTGCTCGCGCCCGAAAAAGCTCACCGGGCCGGAGGCATAGAGATCGATCCCGGTACGCTGAGTGGTCGCGTCGGTGCTGCGGCGATTGAAGCTGGAAAAGCGGTTCGTGACCGGGTTGAGACCAGTGCCTGGAGTCGGGAAGCCGTCGGTGAAGATCTTCTTCTGCTCGCGATAGGTCGCCTTGGCGCGGGCGACCCATTCATTGGCGAAGGTGTGACGCAGGTCAGCGGCGTATTCCAGGGTCTCATAGACGTTCAAATTCCAGTCCGGATACTGGTTGGCTGACCGGGACACATTCAGGAACTGGTTGTGCAGCGGGTGGCCGGGCAGGACATAGTTGGCCAGACCCATGCTCATGGCGTCGCCCTGG
Source organism: uncultured Caulobacteraceae bacterium (assembly GCA_937910255.1). GTDB lineage: Bacteria > Pseudomonadota > Alphaproteobacteria > Caulobacterales > Caulobacteraceae > Phenylobacterium. The sequence continues at coordinate 1,674 of CALEOQ010000401.1, forward strand.
TCGTCCTGATAGGTCACCGTCGCCGAGGCCAAGGTCTGGTCGGTGAGGTCAAAGTCGATCGCGCCATAGGCCACCACCTTCTCCTCGTGGGAGCGGTCGGTGAAGAAGTCGCGCTGGAGGTAGGAGCCGGCGGCCCGGCCGCGCAGGCGGCCGTCTAGGGCCAGAGGCCCGCCGATATCGATCTCAGCGCGATAGTTGTCCCAGGTTCCCACCGAGGCGCCGACGGAGCCGGCGAAGTCGTGGGGCGCACGCTTGCGGATGAAGTTGGCCGTGCCGCTGGGCTGGCCGGAGCCCTTGAAGATGCCGGCGGGCCCGCGCAACACCTCGACCTGCTCGTAGACGATTAGGTCGAAGTCCTGAGCCTGGCCGCTGTTATAGGCCGGGATGCCGTCATAGGAGACGTCGAGCAGATAGCCGCGGGCGCGGATCTGGCCGATCAGGCCATCCCAAGTGGTCACGTGCACGCCGGGGACCTGAGCCAGGGCGTCGACCATGGTGACCAGGTTCTGGTCCTGGATCCGCTGCTGGGTGACGACGCTCACGCTATTGGGCGTCTCGAGGATCGATACCGGCTCCTTGCCGCCGATGGTGACGAGGTCGGCGCGATAGGTGTCCCGGGCGCCTCGAACCGTGACCGAGCGGACCGTGGTGTCTTCCTCGCTCTCCGCCGCCATGGCCGTTGAGGCGAGAAGCGCCGCACCCAGGGCAGGCGCCAACCCGCAGACAGCCAAGCCCCGCCGCGCGTCGCCCGGAGCGACGCGGGATTTGATCCCAGAAGACATGAAGCACCCCAACTCAACAGATGTTATGATATAACATACACGTTGGCTGGGGCGTCACAAGCGGCTTGGTCCCGGGGCGCCGATCAGGGATCCTCGGGCAAGGCGTAGGCGATCAGGTCGTCATTGACTGGCGTTTCCATGAAGTGGTGGCCGCCGGCCATGATCACCAGGTACTGGCGGCCATCGACCTCATAGGTCATAGGCGTGGCCTGGCCGCCGCCGGGCAGGGCGTCCTGCCAGACGGTTTCGCCGGTCTCCATGTCGATGGCGCGGATCAGGTCATCAGTGGCTGCGGCGATGAAGATCAGCCCGCCGGCCGTGACCACAGCGCCGCCGTTGTTTGGCGTGCCGATCTGCAGGGGCAGCATGGATGGGATGCCGAACGGGCCGTTCTTGCGCGCCGTGCCCAGGGGGCGGTCCCACAGGGTCTCGCCGGTGCGCATGTCGATGGCCCGGATGCCGCCATAGGGGGGCTGCTTGCAGAGCAGGCCGGTGAAGGGCATCCGCCAGCCGGCGTTCACGTCGATCCCGTAGGGCGCGCCCATCTGCGGGTCGCCGGCGCCTTCGGCCAGGCTACCGCCGCGGGCCCTGGCCGGGGTCGGCTCGCCATGGGGGACCCAGCCCTTTTCATTGGCCTCCTCGCGGGGGACCAGCCGGTTGTAGTTGGGCATGTCATTGTAGTTGGCGATGATCACGCCGCGGTCGGGATCGACGGCGATGCCGCCCCAGTCGGAGCCGCCATTGTAGCCGGGATACTGGATCCAGCGCTGATCGACCGTGGGCGGGGTGTAGATGCCCCTGTAGCTCGCCTTCCGGAACTGGATGCGGCAGGCCATCTGGTCGATGGGGGACATGCCCCACATGTCCTTCTCTGTCAGCTCCCGCTTGGCCAGGGTGTGATAGCCGGAGAAGGGCTGGGTTTCGGCGCGCTGGGCCGGCTCCACGCCGCCGATCGGGGCCGGCCGATTCTCGACCGGCGTCAGGGGCCGGCCGGTCCGACGGTCCAGCACATAGAGGTCGCCCTGCTTGCTGGGCAGGA
>CALEOQ010000402.1 GCA_937910255.1 uncultured Caulobacteraceae bacterium
GTCTCTCGTTATGGTCGCCTCCGCTGCCTTATGAGTTCTGTTTACGAGTGGTCTTTTTTTTTTTTTTAATGATCCGACGACCACCGAGATCTACACTCGTTCCCTCCACGGCGCTCTTCCGATCGGAGGGCCGTCACGGCTGAGCCCGTCTGATCGACCGTGGCCCCCAGGGTGTGGAACGCCTGCACCACAAGCGCGATCGTGCCACCGAAGCCCACAAAGGCCGCAATCAGTGCGGCGGACAAGGAGGGCAGGGGCGGCGGACGAACCATGGGGCGGCCTGTAGAACTGTAAGGGTGGTCGATGCAGAGGATTCGGGGCTCTCGCGAGAACCGGGATACGACGGGATGAGCCACAGCTGTTGCCGGAACAATCGGCGGTCCGTCTACCTGGGCGCCCTTGTGATATCGGTGCTGGCTCTGGCCGGCTGCGACAGGGCCGCCTTTGACGCTGCGGCATGGCGAGAAGCGGACCTATCGACCCGCGACCGCGCCCGGATGGCTCCGGACCTGATCGCCTCGGGTCGCATCAATGGCCTCGACCGGGCGGGCGTCATCCAATTGCTCGGCGCCCCGACCCCTACGGACAAATTCGCCGGCAGCGACATGATCTACGTCCTTGGGCCTGAGCGCGGCCTGTTGGCCATCGACCACCAATGGCTCCTGATCGAGCTGGATGAGCGCGGGCGGGTCGCAGCCTACCGGATCGTCGAGGACTAGAAATCGCGCTGCAGCCATAGCCAGACGCTGCCCGCACCGAGTGCGCTTCTGGTCCAAGGCGCTCGGCCGCCGGCCACGGGCCTTGGGCGGCCGCCGCGCGAGAGAGCTGGCGGCCGCCCCACCTTTGTTCAAAGGCCGTGGGTCGCGCGAATGTAGCACGAGGCCTTTTCCCCGATGATGACGCAGGGGGCCATGGTGTTGCCGGTGGCGACACGCGGCATCACCGACCCATCGGCGATCCGCAGTCCTTCGACGCCATAGACCCGCAGATTGGCGTCCACCACGGACATCGCGTCACGCCCCATCTTGGCCGAACACGTCTGGTGCCAGTAGGTCACGGCCGCATCGCGCACATAGCGCTCCATCTCTGCCGGCCCGAGGGCGCCCGGCATGGCCTCACGCAGCACCAGCGGCTCGAACGCCCGGGTATTGCCAAGTTCGCGGCAGAGCTGAACACAGGCGATGGCGGCTTGCAGGTCGTCCGGATCGCCGAAAGTGTTGAGCTCGATCCGCGGTGGGGACAGCAGATCGCCGCTGCGCAGGCGGATCTGGCCGCGGCTCTTGGGGTGGGCGAGACCCGCGAACATGGTCCAGCCGTGTTCAGGGACGCCACGGCCTGCGGTCTCGGGGCTCGGCACAGGGAATTCCACCTGACAGAAGAGCAGGTCCGGCTCGTCCATCGAGGGATCGGACTTCCAGTACATGGTCGCTTCACTGCCGCTGTTCCGCGGCGCGATCGGTTCACGATATTCCCAGATGCAGCCGAAGGAGACATGGTCCTGCAGGTTGCGCCCCACGCCCGGCAGCCGATGGAGGAGGTTCACGTCTGCGGCGCGCAACTCCTCCTCGTCGCCGATCCCGGAGCGCATCAGCACGGTCGGCGTCATGATCGCGCCGAGCGACAGGATCACCTCGCCGGTGGCGTCGAACCGTTCGACCGCTCCGTTCCGCACCACCTCCACGCCGACGGCGCGACGGCCTTCGAGGACGACCCGGTTGACCTGCGTCTGGGTCAGGAGGGTGAGATTGGGCCGGTCCAGATAGGGCCAGGTGAAGGCGCGGAAGATGGAGTGGCGTTTGCCCTCGCGGGTGAGCACGTCGCTGATCGCAGCCCCGCCCTCGCTCTCCATCATCCTGCCATTGGGGCTCTCATAGGTCGGAACGCCGATCTCCCGCGCCGCATCCAGCATGGCCAGGGCCGCAGGTCCCGGGGTCGGCGACGGCCGCACATGAACCGGACCGCCCGTTCCACGATGGCGTGGATCGGGCGCGCCCTGCCAGTCCTCGAGCTCGCGATAGAGGCCGAGGACCGACTCATAGCCCCACGAAGGGTCGCCGCTCTCCTGCGCGAAATAATCCCAGTCGCTGCGATGGCCGCGCGCCCAGACCCCGACATTGATGCTCGAGCCGCCGCCCAGGACCTTGCCCATCGAAATGGGCATGGCGCGGCCGTCACGGTCGGGATTGGGCTCGGCGGTGAAACCCCAGTCGGTCTCGCCGCCCAGATTGGTCGGCCAGGCCGCCGGATCCATGACGCTCGGCCGGTCATCGCCGCCGCCGGCTTCGATCAGCAGGACCTGAACCGCGGGGTTCTCCGCCAGTCGGCGGGCCACGACGGAGCCGGAACTTCCGGCGCCGCAGACGATGAAGTCGTAGCTGGTTTTCAGGTTGGCCAGGCGGTCAGCCTGGTTGGCCGCCACGCGGGCGGCGAACTCGGGCGTATCGCTGAACTTCGGGTCGCTCACGAATGGCTCCTTGGCAATGGGGTGAGGTTCGGGGCAGCCGGACGCGGGCCGTGACGGCGAAAGGCCGTCGGCGTTCGGACTGTGGTGCTGGGGTCAGGGGGGAGAGGGGCCGGGCGGTTATCCGCCTGGGGCGGCAGCGCGGGTCTTCGCGACCCTTGCGCCGGATCTCTGGCGCAAGGGTCGGGCGATGGGCCTCAAGGGTTTACTTCCGGAAGAAGGCCAGGAGGTCGGCGTTGATGATGTCCGGGTTGACCGTGCACATGCCGTGGCTGAGCCCAGGATAGATCTTGAGCTCGCCCTTCTTGAGCATGGGGGCCGCCAGCTTGGCCGAGGTATCGACCGGCACCAGCTGGTCGTCGCCCCCGTGAAGGACGAGCGTCGGCACGGTGATGGCCCGCAGATCCTCGGTGAAATCCGTCTCCGAGAAGGCCTTGATGCAGTCATAGTGCGCCTTGGCGCCCCCCTGCATGCCTTGACGCCACCAGTTGGCGATGACGCCCGGCTGTGGGGCCACCCCAGGGCGGTTGAAACCGTAGAAGGGGCCGCTCGGCAGATCCCAGAAATACTGGGCCCGGTTGTTGGCCAGGGCGGCGCGGAACTCGTCGAAGAGTTCGGGAGGCAGACCACCGGGATTGCCCGCCGTCTTGACCATGACCGAGATCGGAAGAGCACACGTCTGAACTCCAGTCACGTCGTAATCTCGTATGCCGTCTTCTGCTTGAAAAAACAAACAATGTCCACCCCAGACTCCTCACATATTACCTACGCAC
>CALEOQ010000403.1 GCA_937910255.1 uncultured Caulobacteraceae bacterium
TTGTATAGCTTGTTTGTATCATGATATGTCTAGAGGGATGTGCGCAGCATTGTTGTTTCTTTTTTTTTTAATGGTGCGGCGACCACCGCGATCTACCCTCTTTCCCTACCCGACGCTCTTCCGATCTCCAGCTGGCTTTCGGCGTTCACCTGCGGGCTCACCAGGCGCACCGTCCCCTGGACGGTTTCGCCATTCTGCAGGGTCACCTGCACCGACTGGCCCTCGCGGATACGGGCGAGATCGGCCTCGGACACCTCGGCGCGCAGCTCGATCAGACCGTCGCGGGCGATGACGAACCAGGGGGTGGTCCCTGCGCCCGACTGGTCGCCGGGGCGGACATTGCGCGCCAGCACCAGGCCGGCCACCGGCGCGGTCACCGAGAGGCGCGCCTGGCGGGCGCGGAGATCGGCGAGGCCGGCGGCCTGGGCGCGGGCCTGGGCCCGGGCGCTCTGGGCCTGGAACTGCCGCTGCTCGATCTGTTCGTTGGACAGCACGCCCTGGCCTTCGAGGCCCTCGACACGGGCGGCCTGGCTTTCGGCCTGCTGGGCCTGCACCTCGGCCTGGGCCAGGGCGGCCTCCTGCTGCTGAAGCTGCGACTGAAGCAGCGCGCCGTCCAGCACGGCCAGGGTCTGGCCCTTACGGACATAGGCGCCCGGCTCCACCAAGACGCGGGCGACCCGATAGCCGGCGATCTCGGCGCTGACGGCGGCCTCCTCCCGTGGGACCAGCGGCCCGGAAGCGGCGACGGAACCGGTGATCGCTCGGGCGGCCACCGGAACCACCGTCACGGCGCGGGCCTGCTGCTCGGCCGTCTCCCGGGGCGCATCTTCGCTGCAGGCGGCCAGGGCCAGGGCCCCGACGATCATCACCATCAGGGCGGCGGGGGTCCTGCGACGGAGCGCCGGGGAAGTCTTGATCTGCATCATGCCGTCCGCCTCAGCGGGCTTGGGTGTTGAGAGGAAGGTCCTGCGACGGCCAGCCGCCGCCGAGGGCCTTGAAGGCCTGAACCGCCCGGCGCTGGGACTGCACCTGGGCGCTGGTGAGCTGGCCGCGGGTGGCGCGCCAGGTCTGTTCGGCGGCGAGCGCCGTCTGCAGATCGGTAAGACCCGCGTCATAGCCGATCCGCGCCGACCGATAGGCCCGTTCGGCCCGGGCTTCGCCATCCGTAAGCAGGTCCACCCGGCGCCGATCGGCCGACAGACGGACAAGGGCGCTTTCGGCCTCGGCATAGGCGGTCTGCACCACCTTTTCATAGGCGATCACCGCCTGCTCGGTGCGGGCGTCCTGGGCGCGCATGTCAAGCAGGAGCTGGGGAATGTTGAGCACCGGCTGGGTGACATTGGCCCCGATGCTCCAGTTCTGGGTCGTGGCCTCATAGCCCGGCTGAACCGTGCGCGAGATGCCGAGACCCGGCGTCAGGGTGAAGGTGGGAAAGAAGGCGAGCTGGGCCACCGCCAGGCGACCGGCGGCCGAACGCACCCGGGCCTCGGCCTCGCGGACATCGGGCCGCCGGGCCAGGAGTTCGCCGGGCAGCGCTGCGGGAACCGGCGGCGGAAGGCCGGCCAGGGGCGGGGTGGACACGCCGCTCAAGGGCGCGGTCCCGCGGCCGACCAGAACCAGCAGGGTCCGCTGCTGAGCCTGAAGCTCGGCCTCGAGATTCTCCACCTGGCTCCTGGCCTGGGCGAGCTCGCCGGCCACGCGGTCGGAGTCCGACCGGGCGGCGATGCCGATATCCACGCGCTGCTGGGCCAGGTCATAGAGGGACTGCTGGACGCGGGCGCTTTCGCGGGCGTCCTCAAGCTGGATGGCCAGGCCGCGGGCCTGGAAATAGGCGTCGGCCACATTGGCCGCCAGGCTGGCGCGGGCGCCTTCATAGGCGAAGCGGGCCGCGGCGGTGTCGCCCTGCGCGGCGCGGCGCACGGCGAAGAACCGGCCAAACAGGTCCAGCTCCCAGCTGACGTTGAAGGCCCCTTGATAGCTTTCGCTGGTCCCCGAGGTGGACAGTCCGGGGACGCTGACCTCCTGCCCGTCGATCTGTTCGGTCTCGGTTTGGCGGGCCGACCCGGTCAGCTGGCCCTGGGGCAGGAAGGTGGTCAGCGCGCTGGTCGCCGTCAGCCGGGCTTCGCGCAGGCGGGCGGCCGCGCTTTGGGCGTCGGGACTGAGGGTCAGGGCCTCATCGATCAGGGCGTTCAGCTCAGGATCGCCGAAGGACAGCCACCAGGCGTCCAGCACCCCGGCGGACGCCGCATTCGCATCCAAGGTCGGATAGGCTTCGGGCAGGGCGATCTCGGCGTCCCGGGCGGTGGCGCACGCGCCGAGGGCGAGAACGGCGGAAAGGGCGAGGGAAGACGTCAGACGCATGGCAGTCCTGGTGGCCTCGGCCGCGAATCGAAACTCATCATATCGCCCCAGGGGGTAATGCGGCCTAAACAGCGGAGCTTCCCAAAACCACAGGTTCGCGACCTGGGAATTGCAGCGCCGATACAAACTCAGGCCTTGCCGTCACAGAGGTAACATCCCCGGTGGCGTGGCGCCCGCGCCGCAGCTAGGCTCCGCCTAAACCACAACCCTGCTCAGAGTCTCAATGAAAACGCTCCTTTTTGCGGCGGTCGCCTCCGCGGCCCTGATCACCGCGCCCGCCCTGGCGGCGCCCTCCATCTCCGGCGAGCGGATCGGCCAGCATGTCGAGGTCCTGGCCTCCGACGCCTTTGAAGGCCGGGCCCCGGCCACCCCGGCCGAGGCCAAGACCATCGCCTATATGGTCGAGCAATTGAAGGCCGCCGGCCTGAGCCCCGCCGGCGATCTGAAGGACGGCCAGCGCCTCTGGACCCAGGACGTGCCCCTGGCCCGGTTCGAGATCGAGGGCCCGGTAGAGGCGACCATCCTGGCCCCCGGCGCGGCGATCACCCTGAAGCAGGGCGAGGAAATCGCCATCCGCGCCGCCGCCAATGGCGCCGAGCGCGTCGACATCGACAAGGCCCCCATCGTCTTCGCCGGCTACGGCGTCGTGGCCCCGGAGCGCGACTGGGACGATTTCAAGGACATGGACGTCAACGGCAAGGTGGTCGTCGTCCTGGTCAACGACCCCGACTATGAGGCGGGCGAAGGGGACTTCGGCGGCAAGGCCATGACCTATTACGGCCGCTGGACCTACAAGTACGAAGAGGCCGCCCGCCAGGGGGCGCTGGGCCTGCTGGTCGTGCACGAGTCCGAGCCGGCCTCCTATGGCTGGGCCACGGTCAAGAACTCCAACACCAATGAGATCTTCGACATCATCCGCGCCGAGCCGTCACAGGCCCATGTGCCGGTGGAAGGCTGGATTCAGCGGGACGTGGCTGTCGACCTGCTGGCTCGCGCCGGGCTCGACTTCGAGGCCTTGAAGGCCGAGGCCCAGACCCGGGAGTTCCAGCCGCGCCTGCTGGAGGGCGTGACCTTCTCCACCGCCTTCGACGTGGATGCGCGTCAGATCATCAGCCAGAACGTGGTGGCTGAAGTGGCCGGCGCCGAACGGCCCGACGAGCGCATTCTCTATACGTCCCACTGGGACCATCTGGGGGTCGGCGCGCCGGATGCCGATGGCGACACCATCTATAATGGCGCCATGGACAACGCCGCGGGCGTGGGCGCGGTGATCGAGATCGCCCGCGCCTTCGCCCAGGGTCCCGCGCCGGAGCGGACCGTGAACGTCCTGCTGGTCACCGCCGAGGAGAAGGGCCTGCTGGGCTCGGAATACTACGCCGCCAATCCGCTCTATCCCCTCGAAACCACCGTGGCCGTGCTGAACCTGGACGCCCCGTCGCCGGCCGGTCCGGCCCGGGACTTCTCGGCGGCCGGGGACGCCGCCTCGCAGCTGCAGGACCTGCTGATCGCCGAGGGCGCGGCGCAAGGGCGGACCTTCAAGCCCGACCCCCGCCCCGAGGCCGGCCGCTTCTTCCGGTCCGACCACTTCCCCTTCGTGCGCGCCGGCGTGCCGTCGATCTCGTTCCGCTCCGGCCAGGATCTGGTCGAAGGCGGCGTCGAGGCCGGTCAGGCCTGGTCGCGGGACTATACCGCCGCCCAGTACCACCAGCCGGCCGACGAATACGGCCCCGACTGGAATCTGGAGGGCATGGCCCAGGACGCCGAACTGCTCTTGCAGCTCGGGCTGGAACTGGCCAATTCCAGTGACTGGCCGGAGTGGAAGGCGGGCTCGGAGTTCAAGGCCGCCCGCGACGCCACCGCGGCGGGGCGCCAATCAAAGGGCCAAGGCCGCTGACACGGCGGGGGCGCGC
>CALEOQ010000404.1 GCA_937910255.1 uncultured Caulobacteraceae bacterium
TCTGTCTATTTTTTTTTTCAGACGGAGGGCGGCATACGAGATTACGACGTGACTGGAGTTCAGCCGTGTGCTCTTCCGATCTCGCCGCGCCCTGGGCCGCGCCCTGAAGGTCCACGCCCTGCCACGGGCGGAGTTCGAGCGGCGCCTGTCGGAGGCCTATGCCGATGACGGCCTGTCGGCCGGCGGATCCGATGACCTCGACATGCCCGGCGGCCTCGACAGCCTGGCCGAGGACATTCCCGCCGCCGCCGACCTGCTCGACAGCCAGGACGACGCCCCGATCATCCGCCTGATCAATGGCGTCATCGCCGAGGCCATCCGCCGCGGCGCCTCCGACGTCCATGTGGAGCCCTTCGAAACCGCCCTGATCATCCGGCTGCGGATCGATGGCGTTCTGCGCGAGGTGCTCAGCCTGTCGCCACGGCTGAGCCCGCTGATCGTCAGCCGCATCAAGGTCATGGCCCGCCTGGACATCGCCGAGCGGCGGACCCCCCAGGATGGCCGCATCTCCCTGGCGCTCGGCGGCCGCAGCCTGGACGTGCGGGTCTCCACCCTGCCGTCCCGGGCCGGCGAGCGCGTGGTGATGCGGATTCTCGACCAGGAACAGGCCGGCATCCCCTTGCCGGAGCTGGGCATGCGGCCGGCCGTGCTGGCGGCCTTCCAGCGGGCCCTGGCCGAACCCAATGGGGTGATCCTGGTCACCGGCCCCACGGGTTCGGGCAAGACCACCAGCCTCTATGCGGGCCTCAGCCTGCTGAACGACGCCAGCCGCAATATCCTGACCATCGAGGATCCGGTGGAGTACGCCGTCCCCGGCGTCGGCCAGACCCAGGTCAACGCCAAGGTCGGCATGACCTTCGCCGCCGGCCTGCGGGCCATCCTGCGGCAGGATCCGGACGTGGTCATGGTGGGTGAAATCCGCGACGTGGAGACCGCCCAGATTGCCGTCCAGGCCAGCCTCACCGGCCATCTGGTGCTGTCGACGGTCCACACCAATGACGCGGCCGGCGCGGTGACGCGGCTGCGCGACATGGGGGTCGAGCCCTTCCTGCTGGCCTCGACCGTGCGGCTGATCGTGGCGCAGCGCCTGGTCCGTCGGCTCTGCCCTACCTGCCGCCGGCCCGAGCCCGCCGATGAGGCGACCGCCCGCCAGGCCGGGGTGGCCGAGGGTCAGATCCTTTATCGCGCCCAGGGCTGCGCCGACTGCGGCCAGACCGGCTATGTGGGCCGGGTCGGCATCTATGAGGCCATCTGGATCGACGACCATGTGCGACGCCTGATCGGCGAGAACGCCGACGAGTCGACCATCGCCGCCGCCGGTGTGGCGTCGGGCGGCGGCAGCCTCTCGGCCGAGGCGCACACCTGCGTCGTCGAAGGCCTGACCACGGTGGAAGAGGCCCTGCGGGTCACGCGCCAGGAAGGCGGCGGTCATGGCCAGCTTTGACTATGTCGCCCTGGACCTGGCCGGCCGCACCCGCTCGGGCCACCTGACCGCCGCCGACGAGACCGCCGCGCGCGAGGTTCTGGAACGCCGAAGGCTCGCCGCCATCCGCCTGTCGCCCGGCAAGGCCAAGGCGGGCTCCGCGGGCCTGTTCGGCGGCCGCCTGGACGCCCGGTCCCTGGCGCTGGTCACCCGCCAGCTCGCCACCCTGGTGGCCGTCGCGCCGCTGGAGGAGGCCCTGCGCACCATCGCGGTCCAGGCCGAGAAGCCGGCCGTGCGCAACGCCCTGATGGGCGTGCATGGAGGCGTGCTGGAGGGCTACCGCCTGTCGGACGCCATGGCGCGCCAGGGCCGGGCCTTTCCGCCCCTCTACCGGGCCATGGTCGCGGCCGGCGAAGGCTCCGGCGCCCTGCCGTCGATCCTGGAACGCCTGGCCGACCTGCTGGAGCGGGATCAGCAGGCCCAGAGCAAGGTGACCGCGGCCCTGGTCTATCCGGCCGTCCTGGCCGCCACCGCCCTGCTGGTGGTGCTGGCCCTGATGACCTTCGTGGTGCCCAAGGTGGTCGACCAGTTCGAATCCATGGGCCAGACCCTGCCCCTGCTCACCCGGCTGGTGATCGGAACCTCGGACGCGATCCGCAGCTATGGTCTGGTCATGCTGCTGGTCCTGGCGGTCGCAGGCATCCTGGCGTCTCGCGCCCTGCAGCGGCCGGACATTCGGATGAAGGCCGACGCGTTGATGCTGCGCCTGCCGATCCTCGGCCGCCTGACTCGCGACCTGCACGCCGCAAGGCTAGCCCGCACGCTGTCGACCATGATCGCCAGCGGCCTGCCGATCCTGGAGGGGCTGCAGATCACCGCGCCCACCATCCACAACCACGTCCTGCGCCAGGCGACGACCGACATGGCCGAGATGATCCGCGAGGGCGGGGCGCTGTCCTCGGCCATGCGCAAGGTGGCGGTCTTCCCGCCGCTGCTCGTCTATATGACCGCCAGCGGCGAGAACAGCGGACGGGTCGAGCTGATGCTGGGCCGGGCGGCGGAGTATATGGAGCGCGAATTCGCCACCTTCACCGCCGTTGCGCTCAGCCTGCTGGAGCCGGCGATCATCATCCTCATGGGCGGACTGGTGGCGGTGATCGTCCTGTCCATCCTGCTGCCCATTCTGCAGATCAACACCCTGGCCCTGGGCTAGGGACCAGAGCGTTCGAAGGAGCCCTCATGACCCGACGCGAGATGCGCGCCCGCCCGGCCTCGGAAGCCGGCTTCACCCTGGTGGAGCTGATGGTCGTGGTCGTCATCCTGGGCCTGCTGGCTACGGTGGTGATGATCAATGTGCTGCCCAGCCAGGACCGCGCCATGCGGGAGAAGACCAGGGCCGACATCTCCACCCTGGAGCAGGCGGTGGAGACCTATCGGCTGGAAATGCTGGCCTATCCCACCACCAGCCAGGGTCTGGCGGCCCTGACCCAGCTGCCGGCCGGCGTTCCCCGGGCCGACCGTTATCGGGAGGGGGGCTATATCCGCCGCCTGCCCGACGACCCGTGGGGCAATCCCTATCAGTACGCCTATCCCGGCGAGCGGGGCCGGTTCGATGTCTATTCCTTCGGCGCCGACGGGGCCAAGGGCGGCGAAGGCGAGGATGCGGACATCGGCAACTGGAACTGAGGCCGTCCCCGGGACGCGCCGCCGCGCTGAGGCCGGCTTCACCCTGGTGGAGCTGATGGTGGTGCTTGTCATCCTGGGCCTGATGGGCGCCGCCGTGGTGATGACCGCCCCGGACGGCCGCGGCGAGGTGCGCCGCGAGGCCGAGGCGCTCGCCGGGCGCTTCGCCCGGGCGCGGGAGGAATCCCTGCTGACCAACCGCGCCGTGGAGGTTCGCCTGGACAAGGACGGCTACGACTTCCGCGTGCTGCGTCGCGGCCAGTGGGAGCCGCTGGAGGCCACGCCCTTCGAAGCCCACGCCTGGCCCACGGGCCTGGCGGCGCGTCTGCAGGCCGCCCCTGGCCGCGACGCCGTGCGGTTCGATCCCACCGGCTCGGCCGAACCGGCCCAGGTGATCCTGTCGCGGGCCGACCAGCAGATGACGGTCAGCGTCGATGTGACCGGCGAGGTGCGGCTCGATGCCCCGGCCGGCTGAACAGGGCTTCACCCTCATCGAGCTGCTGGTGGCCCTGGCGGTGTTCAGCCTGGTGGTGCTCGCGCTCCTGAATCTGGCGGGGGAAAACACCCGCACGGCCCAGTTGCTGCAGACCCGCACCTTAGCGGCCATGGTGGCGGAAAACGCCGCCGTCGAGGCCCTGATCTCGCCGGAGCCTCCGACCCTGGGCGACGCCGAAGGGCAGGTCCAGATCGGAAGAGCGTCGTGTAGGGAAAGAGTGTAGATCTCGGTGGTCGCCGTATCATTAAAAAAAAAAAACACAGCAAACAGAGAGTCACCAATCAGAAGCCAAGAAGCAACGCGACATACCGATGCGGATCGCAGCAACCGGTATGACACGGC
>CALEOQ010000405.1 GCA_937910255.1 uncultured Caulobacteraceae bacterium
GGTTGATGCATGCACTGACGTCAACACGCGTTCCGCTGCGTGGTGTGAGACGCATGACTCAGTGTGTGAGTTTTTTTTTTTTTTTCAAGCAGAAGACGGCATACGAGATTACGACGTGACTGGAGTTCAGACGTGTGCTCTTCCGATCTGCCATCGCCTACAGCCCCAACGACAGCACGATCGAGGTCGCCTGCTACGAGGACCATCGCAATGTGGTCATCAGCATTGAGGACGAGGGACGCGGCATCCCGACGCCAGACCTGGAGCGGGTGTTCGAGAAGTTTCGCCGGCTGGACGAGGCCAGCGACCGGGGCAAGGGATCGGGCCTCGGCCTGGCCATTTCCAAGGGCTTCATCGAGGTGATGGACGGCCGCATCGCGGCGGCCTCGCCGATCCATGAGGGCCGCGGCACACGTATCCTGATCAGCCTGCCCAAGTCGCGGGCCACCCCGGAAGGACTCCTGTGAGCGGTTCGCGTCCCCGTATCCTCGTCATCGACGACGAGCCTCAGATCCACCGGTTCCTGGGGCCGGCTCTGGACGCGGCAGGCTACGAGCCTGTGCGCGCCGACACGGCCGAAGCGGGCCTGCGCGAACTGGCGCGGCGGGCGCCCGACGCCGTGGTGCTCGACCTCGGCCTGCCCGACCTCGACGGCAAGGCGGTCCTGGCCAAGGCGCGCGCCTTCTATTCCGGCCCGATCCTGATCCTGTCGGCCCGGGACCGGGAGACCGAGAAGATCGACGCCCTCGACCTGGGCGCCGACGACTATGTGGAAAAGCCGTTCGGGGTCGGCGAGCTGCTGGCGCGCCTGCGGGTGGCCCTGCGCCACGCCGCCACCCGCGAGGGCGCCAAGCCCGTCGTCACCGTCGGTGACCTGACCATCGATCTGGTCAAGCGGCTGGTCACCCGCGCCGGCGAGCCGGTCCGCCTGTCGCCCCGGGAATACGACCTGCTGGCCCAGCTGGTGCAGGGCGCCGGCAAGGTGGTCACCCATCGCCAGCTGCTGACCGCCGTCTGGGGACCCGCCCACGAAAGCGACGTCCAGTATCTGCGCGTCTTCGTCGGCCAGCTGCGCCAGAAGATCGAGGCCGACCCCGCGGCGCCCAGCCTGATCCTCACTGAGCCGGGCGTCGGTTATCGCTGGATGGGCGAGTAGCGTATCCGGACGGCCATCGTCCCAGCGTCATGCGGCCAGGCTCCGGAGCCAGGCCTTGATCGTGTCGGGCTGTCCGCCAGATGTCACACGCCTCTGCTAGGGCCGCGCCATGGGATCGGTGACGAGGCAGCGAGCCGTCTGGTTGGCGGAGCGGATCTTTCCGCATGAGCCGGCCCTGCGGGTCTGGCTCTCCCGTCGGACGGCGGCCGGGATGGACGTCGACGACGTTGTCCAGGAAACCTACGCCATTCTGGCCGGGCTTGAGGCGGTGGACCATATCCGCAACCCGCGCAGCTATATGTTCGAGGTCGCCAAATCCGTCATCCTCCAGAGCCTGCGCCGCTCGCAGGTGGTTACCTTCGAGGCCCTGGCCGAGTTCGATGGCCTGCAGACGCCGTCGGAAGATCCGTCCCCGGAAACCGCTACGGCCGACCGCCAGGAATTGGGGCGGGTCGCCGCCCTCATCGCCGCCCTCCCGCCGAGGCCGCGGGAGGTGTTCATCCTCCGAAGGATCCACGGGCTGTCGCAAAAGGAGATCGCGTCACGCCTCAACCTGGCCGAAAGCACTGTCGAGAAGCATGTGGGCAAAGCGCTCGCCATGCTCACGGCGAAAATCGGTCGTGGCGGAATTCGGCGCCCGGAGTCATCTAACCATCGTGAGACCACCGACCAAAATCCCCCGAAGCGCCGACCGGGAGAGCGCCGCCTCTATTGAGGCGGCCGCCTTCGCCTGGGCCGCCCGCGCCGACCGCGGGCCGCTCTCGGCCGAAGACCAGGAAGCTCTGGACGCCTGGATCGCCGCCGACAGCCGGCGAGCGGGCGCCTATGCCCGCGCCCTGGCCGCCGACGCCTATCTCGACCGCGCCGCCGCCCTGGGCGCCAACTACCAGCCCGCCCGTCATGCGCCCCCGGTGTGGACGAGGCGCCACCTCCTCGCCGGAGCCGGCGGGGCCATCGCCGCCTCCCTGGTCGCCGCCGTCGGCCTGAACGCGGCCTGGAGCCGCAATCGGATCGTCACGCCCAAGGGCGATGTCCGCCGGGTGTCCCTGCCGGACGAGCGTGGCGGCGGGTAGGAGTGTAGTTGTCGGGGGTCGGCGTGTCATTCGAAGAGAAATCCGTTTTGGCCAGAATAACTACAACCGACGCAGAATTAACACCTAGTCCATCCTCTCATTCATCTCACATGCCCTC
>CALEOQ010000406.1 GCA_937910255.1 uncultured Caulobacteraceae bacterium
ACGACGTGACTGGAGTTCAGACGTGTGCTCTTCCGATCTGCGGCGGCCTTGGTGTAGGTGACACACAGAATGGCGGCGGGCGCGGCGCCGGCCAGCAACAGGCGAGCCACCCGGTCGATCAGGGTCTTGGTCTTGCCCGAACCCGCATTGGCGGTGACGAAGGCCGACAGGTCCGGATCAGCGGCCGTGCGCTGGGGGTCGATGTCGAGGACGATGTCGGTGACTGGGCTCACGTCTCGCCCTCACCGTCTTCGCCGCTGGTGGACCATTCGAACACCCGGGCCAGATGGGCGTAGTCGCCGGCATAGTCGTGGACGAACTGCGGGGCGGTCCGCGACAGATAGGCCCGCTCCGGATCGTCGAACTGGACCAGCAGGCGCAGGGCGCCGGCCAGGGCCTGTTCGGCGGCGTCATGGCTCTCAGGTCCCGCCGTTCCGCGGATCTCCACCTTGCCGGCGGGCTTGCGGCCGGTGACCTGCAGATAGACGAGGTCGCCGGGAGGCCTGGCCGGCACGTCCTTGAAGCCGCCGCGGGCGACGATGGCGGCGGTCAGGGTCAGCTGTGGGGAGAAGCCGGTCTCGACCATCTTCTTCGACGGCGCCTGGCCGGTCTTGTAGTCGAGGATGTGGGCGTAGCCGTCCGGGCCGGTCTCGATCCGGTCGGCCTTGGCGGTCAGGGTGAAGTCGCGCAGACCGGCGCGGACCGTGATCTGACCTCCCGCCTCCACATGGATGTCACGGCCATCGGCCCGGCGCTCGGCCTCCAGGGCGACGACCCAGGCGGCGGCCTCCTGGGCCAGGGCCTGCTCGCGGGCCAGGGATTCCGGCGGCGCGCCGGCGGCGACCAGGGCCTCCAGATAAAGCGCGGCGAACTCCCGGGCCGGCTCCGGCGGCAGGGCCTTGGGGTGGCGCTTGGCGAAGCTCTCGAAGGCCTCGTGGATCGCCGTGCCCCGGGCGCGAGCCTCCACCGGCTCGTCGGGGCGCTCCAGGCGATAGAGCTTCAGGATGTCCCGGGCCCAGACGGCATCGGGGTCCCGCGTCAGAGACTGGATCCGGGTGACGGGCAACGGGGTAGGGCGATCGGCCAGGGGGGGCCGCGGGGCCGGCCGGCCGATCGGCTCATAGTCCGGGGCGGCGTCCAGGGCGCGCGCCCAATCCAGCAGGTCGGGGCGGCCGGGCAGGGTGAGGTCGGCGCCGCGGGCCAGGGTCTCCAGCCGCCAGAGCCAGCGGGACTTCACCGTCGGCTGGCCCTCCCGCCGCTCGGAATGCAGCAGCACCACATTGGGGGCGCAGGCGGCCTGGGCGAAGTCGTGGGCGGCCAGGCCCACCCGGCGTTCCGGCGGCGGCAGGCCCAGCCGCTCGCGCATGGGCCGCGACAGGAAGGGATCCAGCGGCGCGCACGGCCGCGAGACGGCTTCCGGCAGGCCGGCCACCACTAGCCGGTCGTCCCGCACGAGGCGGGAGTCGATGTCGCCCAGGATGAGCAGCCGGGGGTGGCGGGCGCCGCCGACGCGG
>CALEOQ010000407.1 GCA_937910255.1 uncultured Caulobacteraceae bacterium
AGTCGGTGGCCGCGGCCGCCCAGTTCCTGCTGACCTTCCTCTACAGCCTCAATGAGGTGGTCGACCGGATGGACGCCTACGCCTTTTCCGGCCGCATGATCCCGGTGAACCAGATCCTGGACGAGCACGGGGTGGACAAGGCGATCCTGGAGGTTCTGAAGCTGATCGGCTTCCAGCAGACCGACTATGGCCGCGCCCTGCAGGACTTCGCCGAGAACCATCTCGACAAGCTCGACCGCCACACCACGGTGATCTTCCTAGGCGACGCCCGGTCCAACTATGCCGATCCGCGCCTGGACATCATGCGCACCATCCACGAGCGCTCTCGCTCAGTGATCTGGCTGAACCCGGAGCCTGAGAGCTACTGGAACCAGGGCGACAGCGTCATGAACCGCTACCTGCCTTTCTGCCACCTGGCCAAGACCTGCAATACGCTGGACCAGCTGGAACGCATCATCGAAGACGTCCTGCGCCAGTACGTCCCGCATTAGGGGGTCAGCCTCCGTGCCGCCAGCGCTGTGAGATGTAGATCCGGCTGTCTGTGACACCGCCGCGCAGATAGGCGTCGGCCACGGCGATCTCCTGCTCCGTTTCCTGGAGCGAGCACTTTGGCGCTAGCCGTATTAGATGAGGCGGCGATCGTAATTGTAGCTGTCGCCCTCAGTCATCCGAGCCTCAATGGGGCTCGCAATAACGAACTGCCCGTCGTTATAGATGAAGCAGAAGCCTGTGGCGTATTCGCCGCCCATCAGGTCGCGGTACCGCACATACCCCATGAAGTGAATATTGCCCCCCGCGCCTCGCGGACGGCCCTCGTTCCTGGCGGCAATGGCGGACATCAGCACCAATCCCCGCGGAGCCTCATAAACCTGCGACCCTTCGCCAGGACCGATGATGAGCCCATGCACAATCTTCTTACCCTCAGGTCCCTTGGGGTCGATTGGCGGTGGTGGTTCAAGTCCAGTTTCGAGAACGAAGTGGCGGCGGGTGAGTATAGCTGGGCTGCGCCCGTAGTTTCGGAAGCGATATCGCGTAGCACCGTAGGTGGTGTGACCCCCCGCCTCTTCAATACCGCTCTCGACGATCTCGACGACCAGAAATGGCCGCTCTAGCGAGGTGAGGGCACGCTCTGCGGCGTCGGCTTGTCGGTTGGCCGCGTTACCTGCTCGCCTCATGGCGGTGGCGGCATGTTCCATGGCATTTGCGCTCTTGGCCGTGAAGGCCACCAGCTCTTGCGATTTCTCCATCTGCTCGCTGAACCGTTCTGCCTGAACGGCCGCGTCCTTCCGCGCCTCCCGGGCGCTCCTAATCATTGCCTTCAGCGCAATGTTATCAGCGCGCGCGCTGGCCCCAGCGTGACGCGCGGCCAAGCCTGCGAAGACTGCTGCGACAGCGGCGGCCACGAAGGCGAGGGCTGTCGCAATCGTCTGGGCGAATGCGATCTTCGACTGACCGAACGTGAGTAGCAGGTTCTGCTCAGCAAGGTCGTTCGAGAGAGCCTCCTCACGAAGTTCGGCCTGCCTGACACGATATTCTTCGCTGGCGACGGCGCAGCGTTCGCGCTCGCTTGGGGCCTTCTCCGAGGGAAGCGCGCCAAGCTTCGCTGGGTCGCAGCCTACGCCGCCGGGTATGTAGCTGCCTACTGGGCTCTGGGCGACTTCCTGACGGGGCACGTATGGCGCTTGTGGCGATGCGTACCACCACGTCAGCCAAACCGCACAAGCTGCAATGACTAGGACGAATATTCCAAAGGCAGCGGAGTTACGCCAATTGCGCTTCGACATTGGATCAAGAACGCCCCGGTGAATTCGCCCCAGACGACTACTGTTAGCTGCCCTCGGGCGGTCGTCCGACCTCTACCCCGCCGCCAACTCCGATGCGTTCAGCGGCAGGCTCCGCACCCGCTTGCCGGTGGCCGCGAAGATAGCGTTGGTGACGGCCGGGACGATGGGCGGCAGGGCGGGTTCGCCCAGGCCGGTGGGCGGGTTGTCAGACTTGATGAAGTGGGTCTCGATCACCGGGGCGGCGTCGATGCGCAGCAGGGGGAAGGTGTCGAAATTGGCCTGCTCCACCTGGCCGTCCTTGATGGTGATTTCGCCGAACATCTCGGAGATGCCGTCGATCACCGAGCCCTCGATCTGGTTCAGCGCGCCCAGCGGATTGATGATCTGGCGGCCCACATCGGCGGCGACCCAGACCTTGTGGACGCTGACCGCGCCGTCGTCGGCCACCGACACCTCGGCGACCTCGGCGAAATAGCCCAGATGGCTGTAGTGGAAGGCGATCCCCTTGCCCCGGCGCGCCGGCAGGGTCTCGCCCCAGCCGGACTTTTCCGCCGCCAGCCGCACCACGGCGGCCATGCGGGCCGCGTCATAGCCCGAGCGGCCGTCCTCGCCCATCAGGCCGCGATCACCCAGCAGGCGCAGGCGCATCTCCACCGGATCGATCCCGCCGGCATGGGCCAGTTCGTCGATGAAGGACTGCACCACAAAGGCGATGGCGTTGCTGCCCGGCGCCCGCAGCGGTCCGGTCGGCACGCCCAGGGGCATCATCGAGACGTCCAGCTGGTAGTTGTCGATGAAGCGGGCCGGGAACTCCGTCGGCGCCATGCCGGCGCTGCGGGCGGTGGCTTCGCCCTCGCCGAAGGTGACGAAGTGGTTGGCCCAGGCCGTCACATGGCCAGAGGCGTCGATCCCGCCGCGGAAGTGGTGGAAGCCGGCCGGACGGTAGAAGTCGTGCTGCATGTCGTCTTCGCGGGTCCAGACCAGCTTGACCGGCGCCCCGGCCTCCCGGGCGATCCAGGCGGCCTCGACCATGTAGTCGTTCATCAGTCGCCGGCCAAAGCCGCCGCCGCAGCGGGTCATGTGGACGATGACGTTCTCCGGCGCGATGCCCAGGGTCTTGGCCACCAGTTGGCGGCCGGGCTCGGGCAGCTGGGTCGGGGCCCAGATCTCCATCTTGCCGTCATGGAAGTGGGCCGTGCAGTTCTGCGGCTCAAGCGTGGCGTGGGACAGGAAGGGGTAGAAGTAGTCGGCCTCCACCGTCTTGGCCGAGGCCGCGAGTGCGGCCTCCACATCGCCGTCGCTGCGCAGGGCCTTGCCGCCCTTGGCCGCCACCAGGCTACGGGCCTGGCCGGCATAGCCCTGCGTCGACTGGCTGGCGGTGGGGTGATCCGCCCACTGAACATTCAGCGCCTGGCGGCCCTTGTTGGCGGCCCACCAGCTGTCGGCGACCACGGCGACGCCGGGCAGCAAGCCGTCCAGTTCGGTCCCGCCCTCGACCACGAAGGCCTTGCGGACGCCCTTGACCCCTTGAGCGGCGGCCAGGTCGGCGCCGGCCACCTTGGCCCCGAACACCGGCGCCTTGGCGTAGGCGGCGTACAGCATGCCCGGCAGGCGCATATCGATGCCGAACAGGGGCTGGCCGGTGACGATGGCGGCGGTGTCCACCTGGGGGGTCGGCTGGCCGATGATCCGGTAGGCCGAGGCGTCCTTCAGCGCCACGCTGGACAGCTCCGGCGCGGTCAGGCCCGCGGCCTTGGCGGCCAGCGAACCATAGGTCGCGCGGCGCCCGCTGGCGGCATGGACCACCACGCCGGGCTCGGTGGTCAGGCTTGAGGCCTCGACGCTCCAGTCGGCGGCGGCGGCGGCCAGCAGCATGGCGCGGCCGGCCGCGCCCACCTGGCGCAGCTGGTCCCAGTGCAGGGGCGTGGCCATGCTGCCGCCGGCGAACTGGCGGCCATAGGCCTGCGGGTCGTTGTCGGCCTGGACCGTGCGGACATTGGCCCAGTCCACGTCCAGCTCCTCGGCGATCAGCATCGGCAGGGAAGTCTTGATCCCCTGACCGATCTCCGGGTTCTTCGACACGATGGTGATCACCCCATCCGGGGCGATCTGCACATAGGCGTTCAGCGCCGCAGGCGTGTCGGCCGCAGCGCCCTTGCCGGCCAGGCTGAAGGCCAGGATCAGGCCGCCCGCGCCGCCGCCGGCCAGCACGGCCCGGCGGGAGGGGGAGAAGCCTTCGGTGATGTTCGAGATCATGCCCATCGTCTTCAGGCCACCTGGCCGGCGGCGCGCTTGATCGCAGCGCGGATGCGCACATAGGTGGCGCAGCGGCAGATGTTTCCGGCCATGGCCGCGTCGATATCGGCATCGCTGGGGGTGGGATTTTCCGCCAGCAGGGCGGTGGCCGACATGATCTGGCCCGGCTGGCAGTAGCCGCACTGGGCCACATCCAGCTCGCTCCAGGCCTGCTGCACCCGGGCTCCAACCTCCAGAGCGCTGGCGCCTTCGATGGTGGTGATCTGGGCGGCGCCGATGGCCTCGACCGGCGTCACGCAGGCGCGGATCGGCGCGCCGTCCGCATGCACGGTGCAGGCGCCGCACTGGGCGATCCCGCAGCCGAACTTGGTCCCCACCAGGCCCAGGGTGTCGCGCAGCACCCACAGGAGGGGCGTATCGGCGTCCACGTCGGCGGTCATCGCCTTGCCGTTGACGTTGAGCTCGTAGGCCATGCCCCGTCCCCTTGTTCTCGTTTCCTCAGATACCGAGAGTACGGGCGGCGGGGCGGCAGGTAAACGGGTGTTCGACCCTCGGCTCAGAGCTGGGGGATCTGGATGACCGCGTCCGGCAGCTCATTGGGATTATCGGTCGGATCGGCCGGGAAGTGCTCGGCCAGGATGTCGCCCACCTGGGTGACGGCCGCCGCCAGGCCCTCGGCGGGCCGCCCGGCCTTGGCCTCGGCCACCAGGGCCGCCATGGCGTCGTCCCACCGCGTCTGGTCGACCACCGCGGCGATTCCCTCATCGGCGATCAGTTCGGCCGCGTGCTCGGCCAGGGACACGAAGATCAGCACCCCGGTGCGCTCCCGGGTCTGGTGCAGATTGCGGGCCAGGAACAGCTCCTGGGCGTGGCGGCGGACACGGTCGAGCTTCACGCTGCGCGGCGTCATGAACCGGCGAACCGGCTCCAGGGAGCCCACCGCGGCCACCAGGATGAACAGCACCGCCTGCAGGACCAGGGTCGCGGTCAGGGCGCCGCGCACCGCCATCTCGGCCGCCGCCCCAGCCTGGGCCGCCGTCCAGGGGGCGAAGGCGTCCGGGACCGAGACCTCGACGCCGCCCAGCAACAGGATGGCCGGCGCGGCCAGGGCCGTCAGGCCGGCCCACAGGAAGGGGGTTTCACGATAGTCGGAGGATTCCTCGGCGATCACGCAATAGAGCTCGCCGCGGGTGCGGGTCTCGGCGGCGCGCACCGCGGCCTTGACCCTCTGGGTGTCCTGATCGTTCAGCATGTCACCAGCTCCCCGAGGATCCGCCACCGCCGAAACCGCCGCCGCCGCCGGAGAAGCCTCCGCCGCCGAAGCCGCCCCCGCCTCCGAAGCCACCGCCGCCGCCTCGGCCGCCGCCGCTGGAGAGCAGCAGAGGCAGCAGCCACCAGAGGCCCGAGCCTCTGCGGCCGCGGCGCCCACGGCCTCGCCCGAAGGCGCCCATGAAGCCGCCGATGATCCAGAGCACGATGAACAGCACGAAGATGATCGGGGCGATCAGCCCCTCTTCGGCCTGGGGCTGCTCGGCCGCGGCGGCGGCCCGCGCCATGGCTTCCTCTTCCGGCAGGGCCAGCTGATCGATGATGGCCTGGGTCCCGGCGATCACGCCCTGCTCCATGGCGCCTTCGCGGAACTGCGGCAGGACCACGGCCTGGAGGATGGTCGACGACAGGGCGTCGGTGAGGATCGGCTCCAGCCCATAGCCCACCTCGATGCGCACCTTGCGCTGATTGGGGGCGACAATGAACAGGACGCCGGAATCGGTCTCCGCCTCGCCGATCCCCCAGTGGCGGCCCAGCTGATAGCCAAAGTCCTCGATCTCGTAGCCCTGCAGGTCGGGCAGCGTGACCACCACCAGCTGGCGACCGGTGGAGGTCTCAAGCGCCGCCAGCTGCTGCGTCAGCTGCGCTTCGGTCTGTGGCGACAGCATCTCGGCGCCGTCCACCACGCGCCCGGTCAGCGCCGGAAAGTCAGGCGCGGTCTGGGCGTGCCCCGTCCCCGTGACAGCCAGGACGAGGCCGAAGACCAGGGCGCAGAGCGCGCCGAACGACCTCATTGGGCCGGCGCAGGCTCAGCGGCGGGTGCCGGCGCCGGAAGGGGCGCAGGAACGGGGGCCGGCAGGGGCGCAGGGACCGGCGGGGTCGGCTGATCGAAGGTCACCGTCGGCGCGGTCTGGGCCGCAGCCGAGGCTTCGAAGGTCTGCATGGGCTCGGCCCAGCCGTGAACCGTGTTGGCCCAGATGGCGCCGGGGAAGGTGCGGATCTCGGTATTGTAGTCGCGCACGGTCTCATTGTAGTCGCGCCGGGCGATGGCGATGCGGTTCTCCGTGCCCTCCAGCTGGCTCTGCAGGGCCAGGAAGTTCTGGTTGGACTTCAGCTCCGGATAGCGCTCCTGGATCATCATCAGCCGGCCAAGCACGCCCGACAGCTGGTTCTGCGCTTGGGCGAAACGCTGGAACTGCTCGGGATCGGTGATGGTGTCGGCATTGACCTGGACCTGGGTGGCCGAGGCGCGGGCCTCGGTGACCGCCACCAGGACGTCGCGCTCCTGGGCGGCGAAGCCCTGGACGGTGGAGACCAGGTTGGGGATCAGGTCCGAGCGGCGCTGATACTGGTTCTGCACCTCGGCCCAGGCGGCCTTGGCGCGCTCGTCCTTGGTAGGAATCGTGTTGATGCCGCAGCCGGCCAGGGCCAGTGGAACGGCGATCAGAACGGCGACGCGGGCGAGGCGGGCGAACAGTCGGGTCAAGGCGGGCGCTCCAAAGCGGTGATGGCGCAGTTTCGCCGCGAATGTGGGCTGCGCCTTGATCCGGCGCAATGGGGCGCCGCCGCCTCAGGCGCTGAGCGCCTCCTCCACCTGCCCGAGCCGGTCCTTGCCGAAGAACATCTCCTCGCCCACGAAGAAGGTGGGAACGCCAAAGGCGCCCCGGGCGGCGGCGGCCTCGGTCCCGGCCAGCAGCTCGGCCTTGACGTCCGGGTCCTGGGTCGCCTCCAGCAGGCTGCGGGCGTCGAGGCCTGCGGCGTTGAGCACCTCGGCGACCACGGCCGGGTCATCCATCTTGCGCCCATCCTCCCACATGGCGGCCAGCACAGCCTCCAGATAGGCCGTGCTCACGCCAGCCCGGCGGGCGGCGACCAGGCCGCGCATGATCAACAGCGTGTTGACCGGGAAGTGCGGGTTCATCTGGAAGGCGCTTAAGCCATGACGGGCGACGAAGCGCCGCGTCTCGAGGTTCTCATAGGCGAGCTTTCCCTTGACCTCGGCGAAGGCCTCCACCGGCGAGCGGTTGCCGGTCAGCTTGAAGAGGCCGCCCAGCAACACCGGCTGCACCGCCGCCACGGCGCCGGTGCGCGCCAGGATCGGCGGCAGGGCCCGCCAGGCGAGGTAGGCGTTGGGACTGCCGAAATCGAACAGGAATTCCAGGGCGGCGGCCATCGGGGGTTTCTCCTTGTTCACCAGCTCTCCGACCACGGACGAAGATCGAGTTCATGAGTCCAGGCCGAGCGGGCCTGGCGGTGCAGGGCCACATAGGTGGCGGCGATGTCGGCGGGCTTGAGGATGGAGTCCTCGGCCAGGCGCTTTTCGATGTCGGGCAGGTTTCCGCGGCTGAACACGCCATCGATGGCGCCGTCCACCACCACATGGGCCACGTGAATTCCCTGCGGCCCCAGTTCGCGGGCCAGGCTCTGGGCGATGGCCCGCAGGCCGTGCTTGGCCGCGGCGAAGGCCGCGAACCCTTCGCGCCCCCGCACCGAGGCCGTGGCGCCGGTGAACAGGATGGTCCCGCGCCGCCTGGGCAGCATGACCCTGGCGGCCTCTCGACCGGTGAGGAAGCCTGCGAAACAGGCCATCTCCCAGACCTTGGTGAAGACCCGGCTGGTGGTCTCCAGGATCGGAAAGCGGACATTGGCCCCGATGTTGAACACCACCACCTCGAGGGGACCGACCTCGGCCTCGATGCGGTCGAACAGGGCGGTCATCTCCCCTTCCTCCCGGGCGTCCACTCCATAGGCGCGGGCTTGGCCGCCGGCGGCGATGATCTCGTCAGCCAGGGCCTGAAGCTGGTCCTCATGGCGGGGCCTGCGGGTGACGCAGGCGACCAGACCCTCGGCGGCGAAAGCCTTGGCGATGGCCCCGCCGACCCCGTCGCCGGCGCCGATGACCACGCAAGCGCCCTTCGGTTGGTCGGCCATGAGGATCTCCGTTCAGATTTCGAACTCAGGTTCGTATTGAATTTGAACGGAGTCAATCGCATCATTGACCGGCAGCAGGAGGCGATCGCGATGAAATGGGATGAGCTGGCGCAGGAGCCCTGTTCAGTGGCCCGGTCCCTGGCGGTGATCGGCGACCGCTGGACGCTGATGATCCTGCGCGACGCCTTCCTGGGTTTGCGCCGGTTCGAGGCCTTCCAGGCCAGGCTCGGCATTTCCCGCAGCATCGTCACCGAGCGGCTGAACCTGCTGGTCGCCGAGGGCGTGCTGGAGCGCCGGCCCTATCAGGACCGCCCCGTCCGCCACGAATACCGCCTGACCGCCAAGGGCCTGGACCTGCATCCGGTGATCATGGCCATCGTCGACTGGGGCGACCGCCACTATGCGGGCGAGGCTGGCCCGCCGATGCTGCGCCGGCACAAGGGCTGCGGCTGCGACTTCCACGCCGTGCAGGTCTGCTCCGAATGCGGCGAGCCCGTCACCGCCCGCGACGTGGAGGCGCGGCCGGGGCCAGGCGCGGCGACGGTCCGCAGCTTCACATGATCCGGCTGGATCACATCGCTATCTGGACCGACCAGAGGGACGGGCTGCTGAACGGCGTGGCCGACGCCGCCCATCTCGAGATCATGGATGGCTATGCGCCGGGCGGAACCCTGGCGGCTCGCGGCGTTCGCTTCGCCAACGGGCCGTTCCTCGATGTCCACCAGGTCGGGCCAGGGCCAGAGGGCGACCGACCATTTCACCGGCTGATCGGCCTGAACGGCGACATCGACCAGGTCGAGCGCCGGGTCACGGCGGCGGGCCTGCGGGCCAGGGCGGCCCGCCGAGCCGAGGCGGCGCATCCGGAACGCGAGGCGCCCTGGGACCTGCTCTCATTCCGCAAGATCGGAAGAGCACACGTCTGAACTCCAGTCACGTCGTAATCTCGTATGCCGTCTTCTGCTTGAAAAAAAAAAACATAGACCACCACAGGCGTGCCTTCAGCCGCCC
>CALEOQ010000408.1 GCA_937910255.1 uncultured Caulobacteraceae bacterium
GACGAGGAGATGGTGTGTGAGGTGGGTGCGCGGCAGTGAAGAAGAGATGGTCTTGGGCGAGTGGGATTGTTTTTTGTTTCAAGCAGAGGACGGCATACGAGATTACGACGTGACTGGAGTTCAGCCGTGTGCTCTTCCGATCTCAGGTTGGCGCCGGAACCGTCGAACAGCAGCCGCCAGATCACCGCCGGGGCGCCGCGGACCTCTGCCGCCTCGACCAGCGGCAGGATGTCGGGATCAACGCCGGACAGGATCAGGTCGATGGCCTGCTCGGCCCCGCCGAGCTGGCCTCCGGTGACCGAGACCAGACCCGCTTGGCCGATCCCCTTGTAGATCTCGCCGGCCAGAGGGATTTCGCCATAGCCGCCAAACACCCGGAAGGGCTCGGAGGTGGCGATCTTGACCGCCCCCACAGTGATGACCTCGCCGGAATCCAGGGCCGCCTGGGCGTCAGTGGAAAAGGTCTTCATCCGCGGAGATCCTGCAGGGCCACGATCCGGCCACCGCGGGTGGAGACGGTGTCTTCATCCCCCAGGGCGGTCTCCCCGGGGATCAGGCGCATGACCACGTCCGGCTGGGCC
Source organism: uncultured Caulobacteraceae bacterium (assembly GCA_937910255.1). Taxonomy (GTDB): domain Bacteria; phylum Pseudomonadota; class Alphaproteobacteria; order Caulobacterales; family Caulobacteraceae; genus Phenylobacterium. Next base: position 582 of record CALEOQ010000408.1, read on the forward strand.
AGGGTGGCGACGGCGCCGCTCGGGACCAGGCTAGGCAGGGCGGGCTCGATGGCCGCGGCGGCGACGCCGGCCCCGCTGGCGGTCGCCGCCTCGATGACCCGCACCAGGGCGCGACGGCTGGGGCTCCAGGAAAATCCCACCAGGTCGCCCACGGAGAGGGTGAAGCCGGCCGGCAGGCCGTTGAGGGTCAGGACGTCCGCCGTGCCGCTGACCGACCAGGACGTGGCCGTCCCGTCGAACGCCCCGCCCCCGGCCCTGTCGAGGCCGACGAAGCCCGCCCGATAGGCCGCGGGATAGGGACGCAGCAGATCCCGCGCCAGGAAGGTCCTCTGGGCGCCCCTCAGGGCGGCGACGAAGGCCCGCCAGGCGTCGCCCTCGGCCTGCTCCATGGGGCCCAGGGCGAGGGTCAGGCGCCAGAGGGGAAAGCCCGCCGTGATTCCGCCGAGCCGGCCCCCGGTCTCCGGCGATTGATAGTCCACCCGGGCGATCTCGAAGAGCGAGGTATCGGCGCCGGCGCTGGGCATGGTCAGGGGAAAGGTCAGGCTCATCCCCGGATCATCCGCCGGGCCAGGCCCTCATTGACCACTTCGACGATGCGGGAGGGCTGGTCACGCTCCATCCGGTCAAGGCGGGCGTTGAGGGCGTCCACCTCCCGCGGGCCCGCGCCGCGCGCGTCGATGCTGTAGTTCAGACTGACCTGGACCGGTTGACCCGACCCTCGCGGCGCGGCGATGTCCTCCAGCATCCGCTGTGTGGCGGTGTGATCGAACACCTGGCCGTTGGCCCCGAACACAGCCAGCTCCGCGCCGCCATACTCCGCCATGCTATAGGCGCGGCCGGCATGGCCAGGGCCGCCGACCGCCTTGCGTCCGAACAGGTTGGGCAGGCCGTTGAAAACCCCGTCTACGATCGTGCCCCATCCCCCATTGTTGGGATTGCCGGCCAGAGCCTCCCGGGCCTTGGTCCAGGCGTTGGCCAGGCCCTCGGACAGGCCGTTGATCAGGCTGTCGCGGAGGCGCGCGGCCAGGAAGTCGCCAAGGTTTCCATCCATCGCCGCGCGCAGGCCGTCGGCGAAGGCCGTCTGGGTGCGCTCCTGAAAGTCGGCCTGATAGACCGCCAGGTTTTCCTGCAGGGTCGGCAGAAGATCGACCTGGACCGGCATCTTCACCCCGTCGCGCACCTCGGGCCCAAACAGTCGCTCGCGGGCCAGGGCCTCGTCGCTCTTGGGCTTGATCTGCTGGCCGGTGACCGGGTCATAGGGCAGCACCGAGTCGATTGCGCTGACGCTGGTCGAGGAGGCGCCCCTCGATCGGCCCCCGCCGGTGCGCGCGGCGCTCGTACTCCCGCCCTCTCGAAGGGTCGAGGCGATGCGGTCGGCGCCCGCCTGGCTCAGGGCCTTGATCCGGGCCTGTTCCTGAAGGCTGAGGTTCTGGATATCGGTCTCGATCCGGATCGCCTCGGCCTCGGCGCGCGCCGCGGCGGCCAGGCGGCCCCTGCGCGTGCTGGCCTCCACACCAGATCCGCCCGCCAGGGTCGCGTCCCGGAAGGTTGAGTCCTCGTCCCGAAGAACGCTGGCGCGGTTGCGGGCGGCGGCGGCCCATCCCACGCGGCGCTCGAGCTGGCCGTCTACATTGGCCGCCGAGGCCTTGTTGAGCCAGTTGAACAGGTCGGCCGCGCCCTGGGCGGCGTCCGCCAGGGCGCCCTTCATGGCCACCAGGGATGGGATCATGGCGGTGTCCATCGAGCGCGACGCCGCCGCCAGGCGCTCGTCCGCAACCCGCAGCTCCTCGTTCATGGCCGCCGCGCCCTGCACCGAGGCCTCGTCCATGACCAGGCCCAGTTCGCGGGCCTTGTCGGTCATCTCCTCGATGTTCGCCGAGCCCTGGATCAGCAGCGGCAGCAGCTCCTCGATCTGCAGCTTCTTGGCCAGTTGGGTCTGGTCGGCGCGAGAGCCCAGGGCCGCGAACTTGTCGGCCAGCAGCGGCAACAACTGGTCGGCGCTTTCCAGATTGGCCAGCTGCGCGTCCGTGATCCCCAGCGTCTCGAAAGCCTCCTTGAGGCGGCCATCGCCCACGCCCGTCCGCATGGCGCCCAGCGCGGCGTTCAGGCTTTGAAGGCCACGGTCCATATCCGCCATGCCGACCTCGAACACCTCGCCCGCATGCCGAAGTTCCTGCAGCTTCTCGGCGTTTACCCCGACCAAGTCGGCCGTGGTGGCCAGCTCATCGGCCCATTCGGCGGTCGCCGCGCTGTTCTGGATCGCGATCAGCAGGCCGCCCACGGCGGCGCCGGCCGCAATCCCGGCCGGACCCAGCAGGGTCAGCGAACGGCCCAGGCCGCCGGCCGAGGCCGCCATGCCCTCGACCGCGTCTCTGGCCTCGCCGGCCACCGTAGAGACCGCGCGCAGCGCAGGACTGGCCGTCCGCTGGCCCGCGCCGATCTCCGACCACATGCGGGTGGCGTGCTGGCCCGTGCGGTCAAACTCCGAGCGCACCTCCTGGCCGCCGGCGACAAACAGGCGCGTCCCGACCCCACCACGGACGCTCATTGGCGAACACTCATGAGCTGGGCCTTTCAGATGGTGGGCGCGGGGCGCGGCGGGGGGCCGCAGCCTTTTCCGTCATGGCGGCCTGGGCCGCGGTTTCGTAAAGGTCGGCCAGTTCATCGACGACCCACGCCGCGGCTGCTGGCAGGTCGTCGATCAGGCGGCGCATGAGAGTCGCGCGGTCCAGTCGTGGCGGCCCCAGGCCGTTGGAGGTCCAGAGCGAGCCCCGCCGGATCAGTCGCCAGAAGGCCGCGCCTTCCTCGGTGCGCGGGGCGTTCGCGACCTGGGGACAGTAGCGGCCCGTCGGGCCGGGTTCGCCGCGGGCGCAGGGGGCGTCGGCGGCCTGGCAGCCGGCGCAGTAGTCGGGGCCGCCGTCATGTCGGGCCGGATCGCCGTGGAGCCAGCCGGCGAGGGCCCTGAGCCGTTTCCCTCGGTCGGGTCCTTAGGCTCCGTGGTGACGGCAAGTATGCGACAGGCCGCGGTGATCTCGGCCCGCAGGACGCGGTCGATCGCCTCGGCCTGCAGCAGGATCGACAGGGTCTGCCGGTTGATCGGCGCCGGCGAGCCGTCCTCCAGGCAGATCCCCCGCCAGCTGACGAGCGCCGCCATCGCCGTCTCTACGGCGCCGATCAGGTGACCGGCCTGCAGCATCTCCTGAGGTGACAGGGGGTTGAGGCTGTCGAGGCCGTACTCTCCGGCGCTGACCATGCCGGCGCCCAGCTGGCGCACGGCGTCCTGGGCCCGCGCATGGGCCAGGGCCAGCTGCGGCGAGGTGAGCCGACGCAGGGTGACGCTGACCCCTGGCCCCACATCGGGCAAGGGGACCTCAACGGGCGCCGTCAGCAACGACAGGACAATCATGCGCCGTAAGCCGAGGTTGCGTTGATCACGGTGATCTTCGAGGCCGGGACCGATGCGGTTTGATGGCCGACCCAGTTGAAGGTCCGTTCGATCAGCGCCGGGCCGGAGATCACCAGGGGCGGCGCGGCCAGAAGGGCGTTGGGATGCTCGAACCGGATCTCGTGACCCGAGGTGGCGCCCAGCATCTGGAAGTCGAAGGCGCTGACCGTGTCGTCTTCCTCCAGGATGTCGAAGGACTTGCCCACCGCCCGGAACCGCGCCTGGCCGGTATGCAGGCCGCCGCCGGGCCGCAGGCCCGACAGCTCGGCCTTGGTGGACAGGAAGGCGTCCTCCGCCATCTGGCGATCCCAGCTCCAGGACCCGTCCAGCGTATTGGCCGCAGCGGTCCCGCCCCGGCGAAACACCGTCCTGTGAATCACCGACTCCGTCGGGTCAGCCTCCAGGTCCCCGTCCAGCCACTCGGCCTCACGATCGCGGGACAGGCCCCGCAGGGAGAGCTGGATATCGAAGTTCCGGGTCTGCTCGGCGCCCACCTGCAGGCTGATGGCCCCAAGGGTCAGGCCCCGATAGACGCGGATATCGTCCGCGCCGACCTTGAGCTGCAGAGCGGCGTAGCGAGGAGCCACGGCGCCGGAAGAAAAGACGTGGGTATAGGGGCCGGCGCCCGTGGTGGCCGGCGCGCCCAGCAGGCAGAACAGATAGACCGGCAGGTGGGCGGCGTCCCCGTCCACCACCAGGTCGCCCACCAGGCGCAGGAAGCCCGGGATGGGCTTGACCGGGTCCAGGGGGTTGTGGCGCGCCACCCCCAGCTTGGGGCGGTCGATCCGGTCGCGCTGCGGGGCGGGCGTGAAGCTGATGAAGGGCAGCGACCACCATTCCGTGGGGTCGGTGTCCTGGTCGGCCATCAGACCGATACGCAGCTCGCAGTCCGCGCCGTAAAAGACGTCCGTGGTCATGGGGTGGGGTTCCTTAGGTTTGCCGAGCGTCGGGTCGGGAGGGCGAAGCCCGACGACCCCTGGCCAAGATTCAAGTCATGCCCAGCGCGTCGCCGGAGCGGACGCGCAGCAGGAAGGTGATCAGGATCTTCTGGCCGTTGGGCGGCCAGTCCTCGTCCTCAAGGGATGGGATTTCGAGGCGCTCACAGAGCCCCCCAAGGGTGGGGTCCCGCTCGGTCAGCATGGCCGCCGAGGCCATCGCCCGGGTGACCACGGCGAGGCGAGCCTCAGGCGAGGGACCGCTGATCGCCAGCTCCAACCGGGCGAGGCGCTCAACGACGTAGCGGCGCGGCGAGCCCAGGAAGCGGATCTCAGAGGTGGTCTCCAGCCCGATCAGCCCGGCCACGGCCGAGATGGTGTCACTGGTCTCGCTGGGCTCCACGCCGGTCAACGGATCAACCTCGAAGGCCGTCGGGGACGCCAGGACGCCGGCGGCGAGCAGAGCGTCCCGCAGGCTGCGGGCCAGCGCCTGGTAGGCGGCAGGCAGGGCCATGGTCAGCCTCCGGTCTGGGTGCGGGCGGGTGGCAGGGTCAGCGTGCCGCGCTCGATGCGAGACAGATTGCGGTCGAAGGCCCGTTGCAGATCCTGCGGAAAGCGGGCCTCGGCCCGCCGACGGATGGCCGCGCCGCGTAGCATCTTGGGCTGGCGGGCCTGCCGGACCACGAAGAACACCACGATGGTGGCCACGGCGCCGGTATAGGCGCCGCTCTTGTTGGCCTTGGCCTGGCGGAAGCGGCCGGTCTTTTCCGAGTACTTGGCCTTGGCCAGGACCAGACCCGCGCGGCCGGCCCGAGGCGGGACAAAGGTCAGCTCGCCGAACCGGGCGCGGGCCGCCTGGATGGTGTCGCCGCCCTGCCCGGATCCGGCGCTGGAGCGCGCTCGCCGAACACGCCCGCCCGGCCAGACAGCGGGGTTGGGGACCAGCAGGAAGCGGCCGTTGCGGGCGCGGATGGTTTCGGCCCGCTCGAACGCCCTCTGGATCACCGGGAACTTCGAATAGACCACGGCGGCCGGGTCCAGTCCCCCGTTGCGATAGACGCGCTGGCGAATGGTCCGCGACAGGATACCGGCCTTGGCTAGGCCCGAGCCTTCCACGTCGTTGCGCCAGGCCTCCTGTAAGGCTTCGGCGACCTCTTCCATGGCCGCCTGCAGTCCCTGCTCCACCCGACGGCGGCCCGCGGCGATCTCCTGTTCGTAATTGCCGAGCAGGGCCGCGCCCACCTGCAGGGCGAAACTCACGGGACGTCCCTCTGGCCCAGGTTCTCCAGCGCGGCGGTCCAGACGAAGCCCTGGCCAGGGCGCTCCGGCGGAGCGGCGATCTTCCAGCGCCAGGGCAGGTCCAGAATGGGCTCCTGGGCCCAGACCTCGTCGCCCTTGAGCGGAACCGCCTGACCGGCCGGAAGCCGCAGCTCCGGCCGGTCGCGGACCACGCCCATGTCGCGCAGAACCTCGCCCGCCCGAGGTTGGCGGATCTGGCCCTTCAGGTCCTCGAAGACCTCGCCGGTGGACGGGCGGATCAGGGTGACGTCGCCGCCCAGGCGCTCGAAGATCTCGGCGTTGGCCTTGGCGACATGGGCGGCGTAGGAGGTCATGAACGGGCGCCTACTCGGCGGCCTTCAGGACGCCCGATGCGAGCGGCGCGCGCAGGGCCTCAACCTCCCCCTTCTCCACGAAGAAGGACTCCCCAGCCACCGCCTTGCCGTTGTCGGCGCGGGGATGCTCGACGCTGCCACGCATCACGGTGATCTTGACCCCCTTGGACAGCAAGGGACGCAGGGCCGGGGGCGGCGCCTTGCCGGCCGACATCTGCGCCGGGAAGGCGAGCAGCTCGCCCTGGATCAGGTTTGACGGAGACGGAGCAGCGGCCAGGCGCGCGGCCAGGTCGGTGTTCAGGTCGCGCAGCAGGCGGCCCTCGGCCTGGGCCTCGGCGAGCGCCGTGGCGGTCTCTGCCTGCCGGGCGTCGGCCTCGACCAGGGCGGCGCGGGCCTCGGCCAGATCCGACAGGGCGGACTCCAGCTGGTCGGCGGCGGCGGTCAGCTGCGCCTCGACTTCCGGCGGCAGGGTTTCGGCGGCGGGCGGAGTCTGGGTCTCGGACGCAGGCGCGTCAGTCTTCGGGGCCATGGGGGCCTCCCTGGGATGTGAGTGGAAAAGGATGAGCGCGTCGGGTCGAGGGGCGGAGCCCCTGACCACGCGACCGCCAGAAAGCCCCGCCGACAAGCGGCGGGGCTGGCAGGTGTGACTAGCGGACCGTGGCGGCGAGCACCGCGTCCGGGCGGCCCAGGACCGGCAGGGGGGCCGACTGGGTCATGGTGGTGGTCACCGGCGGGTCTTCGGTGTTCCACATCTTCGGGAAGCGGGACATGGGGCGCAACTGGGCGCCGACATCCTGAATGGCCCCATAGCAGCGGACCCCCGCAGCCTGCTTGGGTGAGCCGACCATGACCGTGTAGTCCGGCAGCATCTTCGCCTCGGCCCCGGCGGCGTCGGTGTAGATGTCCTGGTACTGCCAGAAGTCGAACTGGCCGATGGAGCCCAGATAGACGGCTTCATCGCCGGCGCCGTAACCGCCCTGCAGACCGGAAAGCTCGAACGTCCCGCTGACCTGGCGGCGGTTGTCGAGGACTTCGCGGACCTCGTCATCCTGCTGGAAGATCAGGGCGGCGAGCGGGTCCAGGACCACGTTCCGGGCCATGGCGCCGGACTTGGACGCCACCAGGGCCGCCCAGATGCGGATCGAGGTCATCGGACTGACGCCCGACTCGCCCCACCGCAGGGCGTCGGTCAGGGTGATGGTGAGGTCGTTGTGGCGGCCGAGATCCACAACCTGGGTCGGATAGTCCTCGCCCTCAACCGTCACGCTGCCGGTGCGCAGCAGCTCCGAGGCCATCCACTCCTCCCGCCGGGTGATCTGTTCGTCCTCCAGCATCAGGTTGTCGGCCACGGCCATCTGGAACCGCTGCTCGGCCGACAGCTGGCCGCCGCCGAGGTTTTCGCCCGGGGCGCGCTTGAGCGCCTTAGCCGGCTCCACCAGGTGCTTGGGCTTCACATAGGCCGGCGCGAACGTCCGGGTGGAATAGCCGCGGGACCGCTCAGCCTTGCCGGCCACCTTCGGAGAGACGAAGGGGGCCAGGCGACGGGCCCGCTCGATCTTGTCGAAATAGACCTCCTCGGTGTCGAACGTCTGTTCATCGGGGAAGTAGAGGTCGAGCAGGAAGCTCGACGGACGCTCCAGGGTGGCGATGACGCCCACCAGGGCGGCGGTGTTGTAGAGGTTCATGGGCTGGCCCTCCTTCGGGCCGCAAAGCCCCGGGCGCCGTGGCCTTGCGGCTCCGGCGGGCGGGACGATTCAGGTTGTGGTTTGAGGGGGGTGGCGGGCGCCCTTAGGCGACGGCGCCGACCGACTTCAGATAGATGGACTGGGCCGCCGCGCGCAGGGCCGCCTCCACTGTGGTGGCCGTGTGACCCGCGCCATAGGTCAGCATCTCGGACGCGAACTCGCCCTCGAAATAGGCAGGGCCGGTGACATCGCCCGAGGTGGCGTCAAGATCCTCGGCCAGGATCGCCCGGGGGACGGCCGAGCCATCGACGGCAGCCGCCACGGCCAGCTTCCACTTGCCGGAGCCGGCGGCGACGGTGATGTCGAAGCCGTCGCCGACGATGAAGTCGGTGCCTGCGTCGGTGAGCACGCCCTTGATGTCGTTGGCGATGGCCACCGTGCCGCCGGAGCCGCCGGTGATGGTGAAGTCGCCCAGACCGTAGCCGTCCGGATCGGTGAGCCGGAAAACGCCGCCATTGGTAGAGGCCGTGATGCAGCGAAGAGCGTAAACCCCCACCTTGGCCCCGGCCAGGACCGGAGTGGTGGCGTCCAGGACGAAGGTGCCGGTGCCGGTATTGCCACCGGACTTGGCCGCCGAGCTGGCCGCGCCGATCGAGATCTTGCCCATGACGGAGCCGCGGACGCGGGCGCCCTCGCCCGACAGGACGGTGACCGGCTGGTGAGTGAGGGGATGGTCCCCTGCGATGATCCCCTGAGGGGAGAAGCTACCCGTTTCCATGGTCGGAAACTCCAGATGAGGGTGGAAGAGAGCCGGCCGCCCCGCAGGCGCTGGCCGGGGTTAGGGCTGGGCCTTAGCGGCGGGCGCCGCGATAGGCCTTGACCCGCCCGGCCCGGGCCTTGCCCGCGGGCAAGGCCGGCCTGTAGGGCGTCGGGTCGGGACAGGAGGTGCGACCCGGGGGTCGCCCGCGCC
>CALEOQ010000409.1 GCA_937910255.1 uncultured Caulobacteraceae bacterium
TACTGTGACCAGTCACTGGTCCACACTCGAGTTGTAGTGTGGGCCAACGTGTATACGGATGCACTGTGTGGTATGTTTTTTTTTTCAAGCAGAAGACGGCATACGAGATTACGACGTGACTGGAGTTCAGACGTGTGCTCTTCCGATCTGCGAAACTCGCCACGCCCCACAGGAAGATCAGCACTGCGGCCGGAACCGCGAACGGCATGGCGGCGGCGAAGGCGACCAGCAGCAGGGTCAGGCTGGCCAGGGTGACGATCAGGGTCTTGTCCACCGACCGGTCGGCGAACCTTCCGCCCAGCCAGTTGCCGAGCGTCAGGCCCAGGCCGTAGGTGACCAGCATGGCGGTGACGAAGGCGGTCGAGGCGCCGGTCTCTTCGCGCAGGATCGGCGCGATATAGGTGAAGACCGTGAACATGGCGCTGGCGCCGATCACCGTCAGGGCCAGGGCCGCGAGCACCGAGCCCCGGCTCAGCACCCCGAGCTCGGCCCGCACGTTCCCCCCGACAGGCGCCGCCCCCCTGGGCAGGGTCAGTCGCAGGGCGGCCATGACGCCGAGACCAATCGCGGCGATCCCCCAGAACGAGGCGCGCCAGCCCAGCACTTCGCCGGCCCAGGCCGCAGCCGGCACGCCGACCACATTGGCGATGGTCAGGCCCATGAACATGGCCGCCACGGCGCCGGCCTGGCGGTTGGGCGGGACGAGACTGGCGGCCACCACCGCGCCGACGCCGAAGAAGGCGCCATGGTTGAGCGAGGTGATCACCCGGGCCACGAGCAGCATGCCATAGCCGTCCGACACCGCCGACAGCAGGTTGCCGGCGGTGAAGATCCCGGCCAGGGCGATCAGCAGGGTCCGGCGCGGAACCTTGCCGGTGGTCAGGATCATCAGCGGCGCCCCCAACACGACGCCCAGGGCGTAGGCGCTGATCAGCAGGCCGGCGGTGGGAATGGACACACCCAGATCCGTGGCGATGAGGGGCAGCAGACCCATGGGGGCGAACTCGGTCACGCCGATGCCGAACGCGCCCGCCGCCAGGGCGAGAAGGGGAGGATTGATTTTCATGGAGCAAAGATGGACGTGGTCGATCTGAGGCGTTAGCGGGGATTGAAGCCAAGGATTTTTGAAATGAACGCAAAGGTGGCGGCCGGCGCCGACCGGGCCCGCGAAATGTCCGTCTTCGCCTCGGTGGCCGATACGGGGGGCTTTTCCGCCGCGGGGCGCGCGCTCGCCCTCACCCCCTCGGCGGTCAGCCGGACGGTGGACCGGATCGAGGCGCGGCTGGGGGTGCGGCTGCTTCTGCGGACCACCCGGAGCCTGACCCTGACGCCCGAGGGGCAGGCCTATCTGGCCGCGGCCCGGCGCATCCTGGCCGACCTGGACGAGGCCGAGCAGGCCATCGCTGACCGGGGCGTCCCGCGGGGCCGCCTGCGGATCAGCGCCTCCCACTCCCACGGCCGCCTGACCATCGTGCCGCTGCTGGGGGAATTCGCCCGCCGCTACGAACACATCCTGGTGGACATCAGCCTGAGCGACACGGTGGCCGATATCGCCGGCGGCCAGGCCGATGTGGGGGTCCGCTTCGGCCCCCTCGCCGACAGCGGCCTGACGGCGCGCAAGGTGGGCGAGAACCGCCGGGTGATCGTCGCCGCCCCGGCCTATCTGGCGCAGCATGGGACGCCGCAGGTTCCTGAAGACCTGCTGGACCACAACTGCCTGAACTTCAATTTCCGCCGGGCCGAGCCGGTCTGGCCCTTCGTGCGGGACGGCAAGGACTACGCCCTGTCCGTCCGTGGCAATGTGGAGGCCAATAACGGCGAGACCCTGGGCCAGCTGGCCGCCGCCGGCGTCGGAATCTCCCGGGTCGGCGAGTTCAGCGTCCGCGACGACATCGCCGCCGGCCGCCTGATCCCCCTGCTGGAGGCCTTCAACCCCGGCGACGTGGAGCGCATCCATGCGGTCTTCGTCGGCGGGGCCAACACCCCGGCCCGGGTGCGGGTGTTCGTCGACTATCTGGCCGAGCGGCTACGTTAGGGCTTGAGCGCGGCCAGGGCGCGGAAGCTGGGGCGGCCGAGCGTGATCAGGCCCGCCGCGATCAGGCCGGCGGTCACGCCCACCAGGCCCATGGAGCGGCCGACCGCCATGGGATCAGCGAACGCATAGTCGGTCAGCAGGGCCACGGCCGTGGGGCCGATCCCCATGCCGATCAGATTCAGGGCCAGCATATAGACCGCCGCGATCCGCCCCCGCAGGTCCGGCGGGCAGATGATCTGCAGGGCGGCGGGCGCAGCCCCCATGGGGAACATCATCATGAAGATCGCCCCATGGAGCAGGGCTATGGTCGCGCCGAGGCCGGGCGAAAGGATCAGGCCGCTGAGCATGGCGGCCGCCCCCAGGGCGCCGATCAGGGCCATGCGCAGATTGGCGTCGAGACGCCCCGCCGCCAGCCAGCGATCGGCCACCCAGCCGCCCAGCAGCAGGCCCGCGCAGCCGGGGCCGAGAAAGCCGAGGCCCAGGATCAGGCCGATCTGTCCCTGCTCCAGCTGATGGACCCGGCCCAGCAGGGTCGGCGCCCAGGCGCTGAGGCCGTGGAAGGCGATATTGACCACCGAGCAGCCGACGATGACGACGCCATAGGCCCGCCAGTGCCGGCGCAGGGCGTCCAGGGCCGCGGCCGGGCGGGCGGCGAGCGAGGGTCCGGCCACGGAGGCCCCGGCCGCCTTCCGCCGAGGCTCGGCCACCGCCAGCACCAGCAGCGCCACCAGCAGGCCCGGCGCGCCGACCACCAGGAAGACCAGGCGCCAGCCGCTGAATTCGCCCAGCAGCGGCAGGCTGACCGGGGGCAGGCCCGAAACCGCCATGATGGTCCAGCCGCCGATCAGGAAGGCCAGGCCCGAACCGAAACAGGCGCCCATGGCGTAGACTCCCTGGGCCCGGCTGCGATGCTCAGGCTTGAAGAGATCCGGGATCAGGGAATAGGCGGCCGGCGACAGGGTCGCCTCCCCGGTCGCCACGCCGACGCGGGCGGCCAGCAGGCTCCAATAGTTCATGGCGGCGCCGCAGAGCACGGTCATCACGCTCCAGACCGCAACGCCGGCCGCCGCCAGGCCCCGGCGGCTGGCCTTGTCGACGATCGTGCCGAAGGGCAGGCCAAGGGCGGTGTAGAAGATGGCGAAGGCCAGGCCGGTCAGCAGGCTGATCTGGGTGTCGCTGAGATGGAGCTCGGCCTTGATCGGCCCGACCAGCATGGCCAGGATGGTCCGGTCGATGAACGAGAAGGTGTAGGCCAGCACCAGGATGGCCAGGGAGGACGAGGCCCGCGCCAGGCTGGGGTGGGTTGTGGTCGCCGGCAGGACTTCGCCCGGGGCGGACATCAGGCGGCCCCGTCCAGGAGCCAGACATCGCCGCCTTCGACCTCGACCTTGAAGGTCTTCAGGGGGAATTTGCACGGCAGGCTGCAGGCCTTGCCCGAACGGACATTGAAGCTGCCGCCGTGCATGGGACAGAAGATCACCTCACCCTCGAGCCGGCCCTCCGACAGCGACGCGATGGCGTGGGTGCATTCGTCCTCGACAGCCAGGAAGGCGCCGACCACATGGCAGAGCGCGATGGGGTCCATGCCCTCGGGCTCAACCTTCAGGATCTGTCCCTCTTCCACGTCCGCCGCCGCGCACAGTCGAATTCGCCCCATTTCACAGCCTTCCAGAATCGTAAGCTCAGACACACAACACCGGCCGCGACCTGCGAGGCCTCGGCGTTTGACGGACAATTGTCTGATTGTCATACAATGCAAGGGCCGGAAGCGGCCGGCGCTCAAAAATCAGCAACTGATCGGAGATTGGGCATGAGCCAGGTCCTGGTGCTCGACGCCGGTGGAACCATCAGTAGATCGGAAGAGCACACGTCTGAACTCCAGTCACGTCGTAATCTCGTATGCCGTCTTCTGCTTGAAAAAAAAAATAAAAATAATAGCTGGCAAGTATCCTCGAGTTTCGCGTCGATGTCTCATGAGTCCATCTAGTGTACGCTACTCCACTGC
>CALEOQ010000410.1 GCA_937910255.1 uncultured Caulobacteraceae bacterium
GGTGAGGAGTAAACGGAGGTGTGTTTGCAGTTTGCTGGTTAGCAGGAGGCTTACCAGTCTTGTGTTTTTTTTTCTTCGGGCAGAAGACGGCATACGAGATTACGACGTGACTGGAGTTCAGACGTGTGCTCTTCCGATCTATGCCCATCAGCGAGGCCCGGGCGATCACTTCGGGCGGGACGCCATAGGCCGCCCCTGTGGCGCCCAGCACCGGCACGATGCCGAAGAAGAAGGCGTCGTTGGACATGAACATCAGCAGCGGCATGCTGAGCGCTGCGGTGATCGGGCCCATATAGGGTCCCAGCGGCTCGGGGATGGCCGAGACCAGGCTCTGAGCCATGGCGTCGATCATCCCCGTGCCCGACAGGATGCCGGTGAAGGCGCCGGCGGCGAAGATCAGGGAGACCATTATCAGGATGGTCTCCCCATGATGCGCCAGGGCCGCCTTCTGTTCGGACAGCCGCGGGAAGTTCAGCGTCACCGCAATGGCGAAGCCGCCCATCACCACGGCGGGCAACGGCGCAAGGCCGGTCAGCATGCCGACCATCAGGCCAAGGGTCAGAAGGAGGTTCAGCCAGAGGTTCCGGGTCTTCTTCGGCTCGAAGGCCACCGTCTCGGCGGGCTCATCGCCGCCCACGGGACCCTCGATCTTCGCCAGGCGGCGGCGCTCCCCCCGCCCCATGACGTAGGCCAGACCCAGCACCGCCAGCAGCGAGAGGCCGAGCGCCGGCAGCAAGGGCCCGACGATGTCCATGACGTCGATGCGCAGGGCCAGGGCGGCCCGCGCCGCAGGCCCGCCCCAGGGCAACCAGTTCATCAGCGTGTTGCTGAGACCCAGCAGCACAGCCAGGATCAGGGGATTGAGCCCCAGCCGGCGATAGACCGGGTACATGGCCGAGATGGTGACGATGGCGCTGGTGGCCCCGTCCCCGTCCAGGGAGACCAGCATGGCCAGGACCGCGCTGCCCACCACGACCCGGACGGGATCGTCGCCGGTCACCTGCAGGATCTTGCGCACCAGGGGTTCGAACAGCCCGGCCTCGATCATCACCGCGAAATAGAGCAGCGCGAAGATCAGCATCAGGGCGGTGGGTGCGACCTCGGTCACGCCCTCGATCATCATCTCGCCCAGGCCGGCCCCGAAACCGGCGATGAGGCCAAAGACGATGGGGACCAGGATCAGCGCGGCGACCGCCGACAATCGCCGCGAGAGCACCAGGGCCATGAAGACCGCCAGCGCCGAAAAGCCCAACAAAGACAGGTTCATCTGATCCCTCTGCGGGCCCTGTTTGGCCGGCGCGCTTCGCCTCCGCCACCAGCGCGCCTTACCGCTGGCGTGTCGCCGCACGGGAGTGCTTACTGGGCTTGGATGCAGCACGTCAATATTTTGCATCCAATTTATTGACCTAATGAAGCCGATCAACCTATGGCTCAGCGCGGATGGAAACGGACAAGAGGGTTTTGGGATGGAAGATGGCCCAGTGAGGATACTCGTCCCCGTCGGCTCCCTGGGGGCCGGCGTGCGCGAGGAAGAACTGCGATACGGCCTCGCCCAGGGGGCGCAGGCGATCGCCACCGACGCCGGCTCCACCGACAGCGGCGCGGCCTATCTGGCCCTGGGAAAGTCCAAGAATGACCGCAGCTCGGTGAAGCGGGACCTGGCCTTGCTGATGAAGGCCGGCGCCGAGGCCGGCATCCCGGTGATCGTCGGCACCTGCGGCCAGGCCGGCGGCGACCGAAACCTCGACTGGACCCGCGACATCGCCCTGGAGATCGCCGCCGAACTGGGCCTGAAGCCCAAGATCGCCCTGCTCTATTCCGAGCAGGACAAGGCGGTTCTGAAGGCCAAGAACGCCGCGGGCAAGATCCGCCCCCTGCCCCCGCTTGGCCCCCTGGATGACGCGACCATTGAGGCCTGCGACCACATCGTCGCGGCCATGGGCGCCGAGCCCTATATCGCCGCCCTGCGCGAAGGCGCCGACCTCATCCTGGGGGGCCGGACCACCGACACCGCCGTCATCGGTTGCTTCGCCCTGTGGCGCGGCGCCCATGCGGCGGCGACCTGGCACGCGGCCAAGGTCGCCGAATGCGGCGCCCAATGCACGGTCAACACCGGCGACGGCGCTGGCGTGTTGATCTCGATCGGCGCCGAGGGTTTTGAGGTCGAGCCGCTGAGCGCCTCGAACCGCTGCAGTCCGCACAGCGTCTCGGCCCACATGCTCTATGAGAACAGCAACCCCTTCCGCCTGACCGAGCCGGGCGGCGTCCTCGACGTCACCGAGTCGATCTATACGGCGGTCGACGAGCGAACCGTGCGCGTGACGGGGTCGCGCTGGGAGCCTCAGCCCTACACCATGAAGCTGGAAGGCGCCGCCGCTGGGCGGTTCCAGACCATCATGCTGATCGGCATCCAGGACCCGGAGGTTCTGTCGCGCCTGGACGAGTTCCACGACAAGCTGCTGCACGCCCTCTATCAACGCACCCGCCGCACCATCGGCGAGGCGGCCGGGGACTTCCACATCTCGCTCAGGCTCTACGGATGGAACGCGGTCTCGGGCGACACGCCGGCGCCGGGAACCCCTGCGCCGCGCGAGGTGGGCGTGCTGTTCATCGCCACCGCCGACACCCAGGCCATGGCCACTCAGATCGCCAACACTTGCAACGCCTACTTCTTCCACTTCCCCCTGGTGCGCGACAAGGAGCTGCCCAGCTACGGCTTCGCCTTCACCCCGGCCGAGGTCGAGCGTGGGCCGATCTATGAGTTCAAGCTCAACCACGTGGTGGAGACGGAAGACCCCCTGGAGTTGGTACGCACGACGTGGATCGACCTGTCAGAGGAAGGGACCGCCCATGCCGACCGTTAAGGACGTCTGCCGTCATGTGCGCTCGAAGAACGCTGGGCCGTTCTGGGTGACCTTCGATCTCTTCTTCGATGGCGAGGCGAGCTTCGCCAAGTACGCCGAGGCGCCGGCCCTGGGACCGCAGCTCTTCGAACGCCTTTTTGGGGCCGACCCGGCCTTCGTTCAGCGCTATCCGGTGGCGAGCCTGAACATGGTCAAAATCTCCTATGCCCGCACTGAACCGCAGGGCGGCATGGTCGAGCGCGACATGCACCGCGGCCAGCAATATGTCCGTCTGCTCGACGTGGAGCTCGACTGATCCCGCGCGGCGCCGGCCCTAGACTTGGGTCGGCGCCAGCCAGGGATGGCGCTGCAGATGCGCCGTCTCGAAGGCCCGAATTTCGTCGGCCCGAGCCAGGGCCACGCCCACGGCGTCGAGGCCGTTCAACAGGGCGTGTCGGCGTGAGGCGTCGATCTCGAACCGCCAGACGCCGCCTGCGCCTTCGATGGTTCCGGCCTCCAGATCGACGGTGAGCCGGTTGGTCTCAGGCTGCGACACCAGCGCCAGCAGGGCCTCAACCTCCTCAGGCGGCAGGGTCACGGCCAGCAGGCCGTTGCGGGCGCAGTTGTCGAAGAAGATGCCCGCGAAGCTGGTCCCGATCAGGGCGCGGACGCCCAGCTGCGAGAGCCCCCAGACGGCGTGCTCGCGGCTGGACCCGCAGCCGAAATTAGGCCCCACCACCAGGAAGCCGGCGTCACGCCAGGGCGGTTGGTTAAGGATGAAGTCTGGCCGCGGCGCGCCGGTCTCATCGAAGCGGAGATCGTGGAAGACGCCGCGGTCCAGGCCTGCGCGATCGATGCCCTTCAGGAACTGCTTGGGCATGATGACGTCGGTGTCGATGTTGGCGGCCGGCAGGGGCGCGGCGATCCCCTCGACCCGCTGGAATGGCTGCATGCCTACTCCTCCATCCGCCGCACATCGGTGAGGCGGCCGCAGACGGCGGCGGCGGCCACCATGGCCGGGCTCATCAGGTGGGTGCGTCCGCCGGCGCCCTGGCGGCCCTCAGATCGGAAGAGCACACGTCTGAACTCCAGTCACGTCGTAATCTCGTATGCCGTCTTCTGGCTGAAAAAAAAAAAAAAAAAACCACCACAACCACTTGTCACTCGCTCGCTCTCAGCTCTTCCTGCCCGCGC
>CALEOQ010000411.1 GCA_937910255.1 uncultured Caulobacteraceae bacterium
GCAGGCAGGAGACGGCATACGAGATTACGACGTGACTGGAGTTCAGACGTGTGCTCTTCCGATCGCAGGGCCATGGCCAGCGGGGAATAGGTCACGCTCTTGGCGATGCCATTGCCCGTCCGGCGCAGGGAGGTCACATGGGTGTGGCCATCGATCAGGCCCGGCAAGACCGTGGCGTTCGACAGGTCGATCACCTCGGCGCCGGGGGGCGAGACAAAACCTGGCTCCACCGCCGTAATCCGGTCATCACGGATCAGGATGGTGACCTGGCTTTGTGGACGCGCCGAGAGGCCGTCGATCAGCCGACCGGCGTGGATTGCGGTGGTCTTCGGGGTCGGCGCAGGCCCCGGCGCCTGGGCGAGGCTTGGGCCAACGCCAACGGCGCAGGCCAGGGCCACCCCGCCAACCAGGGTTCTGAACAAGCTCGCCATAGAAACGCCCTCCACAAGATTTCCGTATGATTGTCATACATCAATGCGGAGGTGGACGAGCCCGTTTGCGCCCGGGCGGCGCGCGGGGCGCCAGGCGCCCTGGCTGATGGCGTTCGAGGCGGCCGGCGCCGCTTTCCTGGGCGCCGGCTTGGGGCTTTGGCCTGGAACGCGTCCGACGGACGGCGCCGCGCCTGACACGCGTCCCGTCACAGAAGACAGAGGGCTGAAGCGGGTCCCATGACGGAGTGACGCACCTTGTTCGGCCTGTCCGCCGGCCTAAGCTGCGGCCGGGCCTCTATCGGCGAGGCGCTGCAGACCGCCTTCCTTTCCCGAACTGCTCAGCATGAGGACGTGGCTTTGATCCAGACCGATGAGACCGGCCGCCGAATCTGGGACATCAGCCAGGACCTCCGCAATGGCCTACCCGTATGGCCAGGCGACACCGCCTATGACGAGACCAGGACCTGGGTGCTGGAGGGCGGCTGTCCGGTCAATGTGAGTCGCTTGACCCTCTCGACCCACAGCGGCGCCCATGCCGATGCGCCGCTTCACTACGACCCCGAGGGGCCAACAATCGGTGCGGCCAGGCTCATGCCTTATCTTGGGCCGGCCCAGCTGATCAGCGTCGTTCAAGCGGACGGCCGCATTTCGCCCGAGGCGGTGGCCGACCGCCTGGCGCCTGGCGTCAGGCGCCTGTTACTCCGGACGTTCGAGACCTTTCCCACCGACGCCTGGCCGGCCGGCTTCGCCTGCCCCAGCCCAGAGCTCATCGATATGTTGGGCGAGCGCGGCGTTGTCTTGATCGGCCTCGACGCCCCATCCCTGGACCCCGAAGACGCCAAGGATCTGGTGTCGCACCTGATGGTCCGTCGCCATGGTATGGCTATTCTTGAAGGTCTGGTCTTTGACGGCGTACCCGATGGCCACTACGAGCTGATCGCCCTCCCGCTCAAGCTGACCACCGCCGACGCCTCGCCCGTCCGCGCCATTCTCCGCGCTTTGGACTGAGTCTCGGGCTGCAGGACAAGCTTCGTCCTTGGCCGCCGCCAAGCCCATGCCTCGGGATGCTATAGAGCCGTGCGTAGATCGATCAATTCTGGGAAGAAAGACCGTTGAAGCGCCCGGTCCAGGTAGGCCACCCCGGAGCTGCCGCCGGTTCCGCGCTTGAATCCTATGATGCGCTCAACCGTTTTCATGTGGGAGAACCGCCATTGCTGGAAGCGGAACTCCAGGTCCACCAGTTTCTCGGCCAACTCATAAAGATCCCAGTACCTGTCCGGGTCGCGATAGACCTCTAGCCAAGCGGCTTCAACGGCGGCGTCGGCGGCCCGAGACGCTGTCCAGTCGCGTTCCATCTGCTCTGCGGAAATCGCAAAGCCCCGGCGTCCGAGCAGTCGGATCGCCTCGTCATACAGGCTGGGCTCAGCCAGCGCGGCGGCCAGACGGCCGTGGACAGCAGGGGTCGAGACGTGGACCGCCATCGCCTGGGCGTCCTTGCCTCCGAGCAAGAACTCCAGAAGCCGGTACTGGTGCGATTGGAATCCCGAACTCTGGCCCAGCGAGGGCCTTATCCGGTTGTACTCCGTGGGAGTCATGGTCGCGAGCACGTCCCAGGACTGGATGAGCTGCGCCTGGATACGGCTGACCCGGGCGATCATCTTCAGGGCCGGGCTCAGGTCATCGCGCCGAATATGCTCGCGCGCCGCCCGCAGCTCGTGCAGCGACAAGGCCAGCCAGAGTTCAGACGCTTGGTGGACCACAATGAACAGGAATTCGTCGTGCTCGCCCGACAGCGGGGTCTGGGCGCTCAGCAGCCGATCAAGGCCCAAATAGGTGGCGTAGCTGATATCCGGGCGCTCATGCACGCCAGCCAGCGCCTCGTCAGAGGAGGATGTGTCGGTCTTGCTCATGTCACCGCAGCCTTCAGATTGAACCTCGGCTCACGCCAGGTTTCGCTCGCCATCACGTCGCGCAGGATCTCCACGGCGTCCCAGATATCGACGAAGCGAACATAGAGCGGGGCGAAGCCAAAGCGCAGAATGTCCGGCGCCCGGAAGTCGCCGGTGACGCCCCGCTCGATCAGCGCCTGAACGATGGCGTAGCCGTCGGGGTGGCTGAGGCTTACCTGGCTGCCACGCAGCGCCGAGTCCGTTGGACAAGCCAAGCCCAAGCCCGAGTCCGCGCAGCGCCCTGCGACAAGATGCAGAAAGAGGTCGCCCAGGGCCTGGGACTTGGCCCTCAGGTCGGCCATAGCCACGCCGTCGAAGACGTCAAGCGCGGCGTCCAGGGCCGTCAAGCCCAGGATCGGCGGAGTTCCACAAAGGCCGCGCAGCACACCTCCGCCGGGCTCATAGGTGTCGACAAACTCGAACGGCCGAGCATGACCCATCCAGCCGGTGAGCGGCGAACGCAAGTCGTCATGGTGACGCCCGGCCACGTAGAGGAAGGCCGGCGCCCCTGGCCCACCCTTGGGGTATTTGTAAACGCAGCCTACAGCC
>CALEOQ010000412.1 GCA_937910255.1 uncultured Caulobacteraceae bacterium
GGCGCCGCCCACGAGGGCCGTGCAGGGGACGAGACGACGACGCAGGAGCAGCGTCACCACCATGGCCGCGTGGATGGCCGGCAGGAGATGGCCGATGGAGGTGCCCGCCCGGCGCGGCGGCCGGGCGGGCTCGCCGGTGATGTGGCGCAGGCCGCCCATGGCTTCGCCGTTCAAGCCGTAGCCGGCCCGGTGCAACAGGAGGCCGGTCTGGCCGAAGCCGGACACCCGGGCCATGATCAGCCCGGGGTTGGCCTCCGCAAGGCGCTCATAGGACAGGCCCCATTTCTCCATGGCGCCGGGGCGAAAGTTCTCGATCACGATGTCGGCCGAGGCGATCAGGGTCCGGGCCAGGTCCTGGCCTTCAGGCTGGCGCAGATCGAGACCGACGGACTTCTTGTTGCGGCCGATGACCGGCCACCAGGGGGACTGGCCCTTGGGCAGGCTGCGGCCCCACTGGCGCATGGGGTCGCCCGTGCGGGGATCCTCCAGCTTGATCACCTCGGCCCCGAAGTCGCCAAGGATCTGGCCGCAGAAGGGACCGGCGATCAGGGAGCCCATTTCAATGACCCGCAGGCCCGCCAAGGCGCCTTGCGAGGCGGTGGGCGCGGTTGTGTCAGCCATTGGGCTCTCCCCACTTTCTTGGAACAGATCACGAGCGCGTGAGTTCTAGACCCGACGCATCGACAGATGCGACGCCAGAATTTGTCAACGTCTCAGGAGTTCACATGACCCGCCACCTGCTTATCGCGGGCGCCGCGATCGCCGCCCTTTCGCTCGCCGCCTGCGGTCAGCCGGCTGACCAGTCCGCGACCGCCCCGGCCGAAAGCGTGACCCCCGACGCCAACCCCACCGCCACCGTCCCGACCATGGCCGACGAGGCGTCTGCGCCCGATTTCGTCCGTCTGGCGGCCCAGAGCGACATGCTGGAAATCCAGTCGTCGCAGATGGCCCTGGAGCGGGCTCAGGACCCCGAGGTCCGGGAATTCGCCCAGATGATGATCGACGCCCACACCAAGACCACGCAGGACCTGAAGACGGCCGTGGAAGCCACGGGCCAGCCGATCACCCCGCCGACCACGGCTGACGAAGAGGTGACCGACGAACTGAACGACCTGCGCGACAGCGAGGCCGCCGAGTTCGACGAAGAATATATGGAGCTGCAGGTCGAGACCCATCAGGAGGCGCTTAACCTGATGCAGCGCTACGCCGGCGATGGCGACATGCCCGGCCTGCAGGCCTTCGCGGCGGCCACCGCCCCGGCGATCCAGCAGCACCTGGACCGGGCCACGGCCCTGAAGGAACGCCTCGACGCCGCCAACTAAGACCGCAGGGTCTTAGGCGCCCCATCGAGATCAGGCTCCCGCCCCCGCGGGAGCCTTTTCTTTGGCCGGTGGTCGGAGTACGGCCTTGGTCATGAGCGCATATGTCCTGGCCCCGCCGCCCGTCCCCGCCGTGCCCGTCCTTGGCGAGGACGCCCAGTTCCCGGTCCGCCGTATTCTCTGCGTCGGCCGCAACTATGCGGCCCACCGCCGGGAGATGGGCGGGGACGATCGCGACCCGCCCTTCTTCTTCGCCAAGCCGGCCGACGCCCTGGTGCTCCCGGGCGCCGATGTGGCCTATCCGTCGGCGACCGCTGACCTGCATCACGAGATCGAGCTGGTCGTGGCCCTGGGGGCCGGCAGCCGTGACGTTCCGGTGGATCAGGCGCTCGACCTGGTCTTCGGCTACGCCGTGGGCTTCGATTTGACCCGCCGGGATCTGCAGGCCGCGGCCAAGGACAAGGGCCATCCCTGGGACGCCTCCAAGGGCTTTGACCAGTCCGCCCCCATCTCAGCCGTCCGCCGCTGGCGCGGGCCTGCGCCCCAGGGCCGTATCTCGGCGACGGTGAACGGCCAGCCGCGGCAGGACGCCCTGGTGTCCGATATGATTTGGAACGTCGCCGAAATCATCGCCCAGGCCTCGAAGCTGTGGACGCTGGCCCCTGGCGACCTGATCTTCACCGGCACGCCAGAAGGGGTCGGCCCCATTGCCCGCGGCGATCAGGTGGCCGGCGCCGTGGACGGCGTCGGCGAGCTCAGCTTCAAGGTGCTCTGAGGTGGGCCTGACCCTCTACAGTTCCTGGCGGGCCACAGCCCCGTATCGGGTCCGGATCGCCCTGGCGCTCAAGGGCCTTGCCTATGACTACATCCCGGTCAACCTGCCCAAGGGCGAGCAGCGGACGGCGGCCTATCTGGCGCGCAATCCCCAGGGCCTGACCCCCATGCTGGTCGATGGCGAGGCGACCATGACCCAGAGCCTGTCGCTGATGGAGTGGCTGGAGGAGACCCACCCCGAGCCGCCCCTGCTGCCGGCCGATCCGGCCGGGCGTCAGGTGGTCCGCGCCATGGCCGGCATCATCGCCTGCGACATCCACCCCCTGAACAATCTGCGCATCCAGCAGCAGCTGGCCGCCCTGGGGGTCAGCGAGGCCGACCGGCAGGCCTGGGTGGCGCGCTGGATGACCGAGGGCTTCGACGCCCTGGAGCCGATGATCGCCCGTCACGGCCGGGGCTTCGCCTATGGGGCCGAGCCGGGCCTGGCCGACTGCTGCCTCGTCCCCCAGGCCTATTCGGCCGACCGCTTCAGGGTGGACCTTTCCCCCTATCCGGCGATAAGGGCTGCGGCCGAACGGGCGAGGGCGCATCCCGCCTTCGCCGCGGCTCACCCTGATCGGCAGCCCGACGCGCCCGCGGCCGGCTGAGCCGAGACAATGCTGCAGATGGGGAGGTTTCCACGATGCTCGACCACCTGAAGGACAAGAACCGGGCCTGGGCGCAGGGCAAGCTCGCCGTCGATCCCGGCTTTTTCAAACGCCTCGTGGGCCAGCAGAGCCCGGAATATCTGTGGATCGGCTGCGCCGACAGCCGGGTTCCGGCCAATGAGATCGTCGGCCTCGATCCGGGCGAGCTGTTCGTCCACCGCAATGTGGCCAATCTCGCCCCGCCCCAGGACGCCAATTATCTGTCGGTGCTGCAGTTCGCCGTCGATGTGCTGAAGGTGAAGCACATCATGGTGGTCGGCCACTATGGCTGCGGCGGCGTGGTCGCCGCCATCGACGGCCAGCGGCGGGGGCTGGTGGACCACTGGCTGCACCCGATCCGCGAGGTCTATGCCGCCAACCGGGCCGAGCTGGAGGCCATGGAGGACGAACACGCCCGCCATGACCGGCTGTGCGAGCTGAACGTCATCCGCCAGGTGCGCAATGTCGCCTCCGACGTCTTCATCCGCGAGGCCTGGCTGCGGGACCAGCCGGTCAGCATCCACGGCTGGGTCTATTCCCTGTCCAACGGCCTGGTGAACGATATGAACGTCACCTGCAGCGGGCCTGAGGATCTGGCCCGCCTCTACTAGCCCCCGCGGATGCGCACCTGGGCGCGGGCGGCGCGGCCCTGGCCATCGACCACATTGAGATCGTAGAAGCCCGGCCCCTCCGGCCGCCAGAGGACCTGGCCGCTGAGGGGATCGCGGCGCAGCGGCTGGCCGGCCACATACCATTCGAGGTCTTCCCCGCTGGCCGCCAGCGCCAGGCCGCGGGAGCCGGCCCCGAAGCCGTCCACCTGCACCACCGCCCCATCCGGGGGGAAGATCAGGCGCGGGCCTTCGGTGGTTCGCGTCTGGTCGTCCAGGGCTGTGGGCGCATTTCGCGGGGCGAGCGGCGGCGGGGCGGCCGGCGGGGCCTGCAACAGGTCGGCGACCTCGAACAGCAGGGGCAGGGCGGCGTTGCGCCCGGTCAGACCCGCCCGGGCGCCGCCATCGGCCCGACCGCTCCAGACGACGATCACATGTCCGCCGACGATCCCTGCGGCCACGGCGTCGCGGAAGCCGTAGGAGGTGCCGGTCTTGTAGGCCATCAGCGGCCGGCCCAGGCTCAAGGCGGCCGGCGTCACGCCGGCGGGCGGCGGCGTTTCCCGCAGGATGGCCAGAACCTCGTCGGCGGCGGCCTGGCTCACCAGCCGAACCCCGCGCTGTGACCGCCGCGCGCTGGCCTCCGCCTCCGTCCAGGCCAGGGGCCGCGCCACCCCGCCATCCCCCAGGGCCCCGTACAGCACCGCCATGTCCCGCAGCGACACGCCAACGCCGCCCAGAGCGATGGCCAGGCCGGCGTCGCGGGTCTCGGACCTCGGCCGCCAGAGGCGCACGCCGGCCGCCTGCAGGCGGCCCTCGAACGCCGCCGGCCCCAGGCGCGCCAGGGTGTCCACCGCCGGGACGTTCAGGGAGTGGGTCAGGGCTTCGCGGGCGGTGACCTGGTCGTGGAAGACCCGGTCGAAGTTCTCCGGCTGATAGTCGGCATAGCGCCGCGGCGCATCGGCCATGCGGGTGTCGGGCGCCGCCAAGCCCTGTTCGAAGGCCATGGCGTAGATGAAGGGTTTCAGGGCCGAGCCGGGCGACCGCAGGGCCCGGGTCATGTCGATCCAGCCGCCGGCCCGGTCCAGGCCCGCCGAGCCCACCGAGGCGCGCACCGCCCGCCCGTCCAGCGCCACCACCATGATCGCGGCGCTGGCCTCGGCCCCCTGGGCGCGGGCGGCGCGGGCTACCAGGGGTTCCAGACGCGCCTGCAGGCCGGCGTCCAGCGTCGAGACCACCGAGGCCGGGTCGGATCGCGCCTCGCGGGCCAGTCCGCCGGCCGGGTGCCAGGCCAGCGCCGGAAAGGGCGCGCGATCCAGATCGGAAGAGCACACGTCTTAACTCCAGTCGCGTCGTAATCTCGTATGCCGCCGTCTGCTTGAAAAAAAAAAAAACCACTAATCCACACCGTCATCTCTTCCTCTCTCACTCACACCGTATCCCTCGAC
>CALEOQ010000413.1 GCA_937910255.1 uncultured Caulobacteraceae bacterium
GGGGGTGGGGGTGGAGAGGACAGGGCTGTGATACTCGGGTATTTTTTTTTTTAATGCTACGGCGGCCACCGAGATCTACACGCTTTCCCTCCCCGACGCTCTTCCGATCTTTCGAGGTCCACGTCACCAGCCGCGACGTGATCCACAGCTTCTGGCTGCCCCGCCTCGGCGGCAAGATCGACGCCATCCCCGGGCAGGTGAACATCATCCGTCTGCAGGTCGCAGAACCCGGCGTCTATCGCGGCCAGTGCGCCGAGTTCTGCGGCGTCGGTCACGCGGCCATGAGCTTCACACTCCAGGCCCACGCTGCGGGGGACGCGCCATGACAGACGCCCGCCATCCGCCGGCGCCGGCCATGTCGGCCATCGCCCGCCACAAGGCCTTGGAACGGCTGTGGGCCACCCCCGGGGGCTGGGGGGCGCTGTCGGCGGTCAACCACTCCACCGTCGGCCTGCGCTTCATCATCACCTCGCTCGCCTTCTTCCTGATCGGCGGCGTGCTGGCCATGCTGATCCGGGCGCAGCTGGCGGGACCTGAGACCGACTTCCTGAGCGCGGCGGCCTACGGCCAGGTCTTCACCATGCACGGCACGGTGATGATGTTCCTGTTCGCCATCCCGCTGATCGAGGGGCTGGCCCTCTACATGCTGCCCAAGCTGCTGGGCGCCCGAGACCTGGCCTTCCCCAGGCTCAGCGCCTTTGGCTACTGGTGCTACCTGTTCGGCGGTTCGATGCTGATCCTGGCTCTGTTGGTGGGCGCGGCCCCCGACAGCGGCTGGTTCATGTACACGCCGCTCTCATCCAAGCCGTTTTCGCCCGGCATCAACTCCGACGTCTGGCTGGTGGGGGTGACCTTCGTCGAGGTCTCGGCGGTCTGCGCGGCGGTGGAGTTCATGACCACCGTGCTGAAGATGCGCACCGGCGGCATGGCCCTGCACCGTATGCCGATCATGGTCTGGTACCTGTGGGTCACCGCGGCGATGATGCTGTTCGGCTTCCCGCCGCTGATCCTGGGCAGCGTGCTGCTGGAGATGGAGCGGGCCTTCGACTGGCCGTTCTTCGACCCGACCCGGGGGGGCAGCCCGCTGCTCTGGCAGCACCTCTTCTGGCTGTTCGGCCACCCGGAAGTCTACATCATCTTCCTGCCCGGAGCCGGGATCATCTCCACCATCCTGCCGGTGTTCACCGGCCGCAAGCTGGTGGGCTATTCCTGGATCGTCGTGGCCCTGATCGCGCTGGGTTTCATCAGCTTCGGCATCTGGGCCCACCACATGTTCGCGACAGGCATCCCGCACCTGTCGCTGGCCTTCTTCTCGGCCGCCAGCACCCTGGTGGTGATCCCCACCGCCGTGCAGATCTTCGCCTGGCTGGCCACCCTGCTCAGCGGCCGGCCGCGCATCACCCTGTCGATGCTCTACTTCTACGGCTTCCTGTCGACCTTCGTGATCGGCGGGCTGACCGGGGTGATGGTCGCGGTCGTGCCGTTCGACTGGCAGGCCCATGACACCCACTTCGTGGTGGCGCACCTGCACTATGTCCTGGTGGGCGGCTTCATCTTCCCCGTCCTGGCGGCGATCTACTACTGGCTGCCGCACATGACCGGCCGCAAGCACCTGGAGGGCCTGGGACGGACCGCCTTCGCCCTGATCTTCCTGGGCTTCAACGCCGCCTTCCTGCCCATGCATCTGACCGGACTGCTGGGCATGCCGCGACGGGTCTACACCTATGACGGCGACCTGGGCTGGAACCTGCTCAACCTGGTGAGTTCGATCTCGTCTTTCGTCCTGGCCATCGGCTTCGCGCTGGTTCTGGTCGACGTCATCCAGGTCGCGCGCTTTGGCCGTCGCACCCGCCGCAACCCGTGGAACGCCGGCACCCTGGAATGGGCCATGCCCACGCCGCCGCCGGCCTACAATATCGGCTCTCAGCCTGAGGTCGGCGACCGCGACCCCCTGCACGAAGACCGGGATCTGCCCGCGGCCATGGCCCGGGGCGAAGGCTATCTGGGCGAACCCCGCAACGGTTGGCGCGAAACCCTGTGCGTCAACATGCTGAGCGGCAAGCCCGAGCAGGTCGTGCTGCTGCCCGGTCCCACCTTCATGCCTCTGTGGACTGCGCTCGCCACCGGCCTCTTTTTCGTGAGCTTCCTCTTCAAGCTCTATCCGGTCTCCGCCCTGGCCTTCGTGCTGATCGTCGCCTGCGTCTGGCGCTGGATGTGGGACTCCGGTTTGCGGCAGGACGCAGAGCCCGTCGCCATCGGACGCGGCCAGACCGCTCCCCCGCACGCCACCACGGCCGACCCGCCCACCCTGTGGGGCATGGTCTTCACCCTCATGGCCAATGGCGTGCTTTTCGGAGCGCTGGTGTTCGGTTATCTCTTCCTCTGGGTCGTCGCCCCCAACTGGCCGCCGCCGGACCTTCTGAGCCGCGAGCCGGTCACGCCGCTCCTGCTGATCGCCGCCGTCGCGTGCGGGCTCTGGGCGGTCTCGCGGGCCGCCCGCGCCAACGCCCTTGACGAGCGGGGCTCCAGCCAGGCCGGCCTGTTGATTTCGGCCGGGGCAGGGCTTGGGGTGGCGCTGGCCGCGCTCGCGACGCCGGTCTTCACCGCGCCATCACCGACCGTCCATGCCTATGGCGCGGCTGTGAGCTTCATCAGCGGCTATGTGGCCTTCCATGGGCTGATCGCCGCCCTCCTCAGCACCTATGCCTGGGCTCGCGCCCGGCATGGCTGGGTGTCGATCCAGCGGCGGGTGGAGTTCGCGACGCTTCGCCTTTGGTGGCTCTATCTCGCCGCCGTCGTGGGGATCAGTCTCGCCCTCCTCCATGGTCCGGTCTGGCTGTCATGATCCCGCCCGCCCGCAACTTCTGGCGTCTCGTCCTCCTGGTGGCCGCCTTCCTGATCTGGAGCCTCGCCTTCATCGCCCTCTACGGGGTTCATGGCGTCGCCTGCGCCGCAGGCTGGGCCAGCGCCCAGGACCCGTGGCCCCTGCGCCTGACACTGATCGGCGTCTGGGTCGTCATGACCGCCGGCGCCGGCGTCTTCGCAGTCTGGACTATGAAGCGGCCCGCCGAAGACCGGCCAGCCCAGCGGTTTCTTAGAAGCGCCACCCTGGCGACAGCTGTGATCGGCGTCGTGGCCACCGCCTGGCTCGGTGCGCCGCTGTTCCTGGTGCGCATCTGCGGCTGACGGAACTCCCGGCCTCTTCGTCCGTTGGCCGGGGGCAGCAAAAATTCTGAAGGAGGGGGAGCATGCCCGCGACCCGCGGCCCTGCGATGTGGGGCGTCATGGCGTTAGGCGCCATCTTTGCGCTTATCGGTCTTGTGCTCGCCGGCGGCGGCGGCTGGCTCCTCGCCCTGGGCGGCTCACCCTACTACCTCCTGGCGGGCCTTGGCTTGCTGGCCTCGGGCTTCTTCCTGATCAGACAAGATGTCACCGGCGTCTGGATCTATGTGGCCGTCTGGGTCGCCACCCTGATCTGGGCTCTATGGGAAGTCGGGCTCAATGGCTGGGCGCTGCTGCCCCGGGTCTTCGCCCCCTCGGTTCTGCTGGTTCTGGCGCTCCTGGCGATCTGGCCCTTGAGACCGCAGCGCCAGGGCCGCACCCTCGCCCTCGGCGGCCTGGCCGCCTTCGCCGTCGTCGCGATCGTCGGGGGCGTGGTGATCGGCTTGGCCAATCGCCCCGACGCCGCCGCGCCTCTCCCACAACAGACCGCCGCGACCATGGGCGAGCCCTCTCGACTCGACGTGGGCGCCGACTGGCCGGCCTATGGCGGGACCTATAGCAGCCGCCGCTATTCGCCCCTGACCCAGATCACCCCGGACAATGTCGGGCGGCTGGAGCGCGCCTGGGTGTTCGAGACGGGTGACCTGCCGGCCCCGGGAGCCGAGAACAAATACGGCGCCGAAACCACACCCCTGAAGGTCGGAAACACCCTCTATCTATGCTCGGCCAAGAACATCCTGTTCGCGCTGGACGCCCGCACGGGCCGCCAGATCTGGCGGCATGACCCCGGGGTCAGTGATGATTGGATTCCGTACACAGCCGCCTGCCGCGGGGTCGTCTACTACGAGGCCCCCGATGCTGATCCTGAGGCCCCGTGTGCGACCCGGATCATCGAAGGCACGCTGGACGGCCGCATTGTCGCCGTCGACGCGCGCACGGGCGCGCCCTGCGCCGGCTTCGGCCGGAATGGCCAGGCCGATATCAAGGTCGGCATGGGAGACATCGTGCCGGGAATGGTGTCGATCACCTCCCCGCCGGTCATCGTTCAGGATGTCATCGTCACAGGGCACCAGGTCCTGGACGGCCAGAAGCGCTCGGCGCCCTCCGGCGTGATCCAGGGCTTTGACGCCGTCACTGGCGAACTGCGCTGGGCTTGGGACATGACCCGCCCCGACCTGACGGGCCGCCCGCCTGAAGGCGACACCTACACCCGTGGCACGCCGAACATGTGGACCACGGCCACCGGCGACGAGACCCTGGGCCTCGTTTACCTGCCCATGGGCAATTCCGCCGTCGACTACTGGTCGAGCGACCGCGCGCCGGAGGCCAATCGCTATTCGACAGCCCTGGTGGCGCTCGACGTCAATATCGGGCGTCCGGCCTGGGCCTTCCAGACCGTGCACATGGATGTGTGGGATTATGATCTGGGATCGCAGGCCACCCTGGTGGACTATCCTACCGCGGGCGGCGTCGTGCCCGCTCTTCTCCTGCCCAGCAAGCAGGGCGACCTCTATGTGCTGGACCGTCGGACCGGCCGGCCCCTGACGCCGGTCGAGAATCGGCCGGCCCCGATCGGCGGCGTGGAGCCGGCCCAGCGCGCCGAAACCCAGCC
>CALEOQ010000414.1 GCA_937910255.1 uncultured Caulobacteraceae bacterium
TTTTTTTCAAGCAGAAGACGGCAGACGAGATGACGACGTGACTGGAGTTCAGACGTGTGCTCTTCCGATCTCTCTTGCGGGTCAGGGGCGGCAGGGCGTGATAGGCGCGGAAGATATAGCCCGACCCATCCACCAGAAAGAGCCGCACCGGCGGCCCATCCTGAGTGGGCGTCCGCGGCAGGTCCGGCAGGGGGGCGGTGTCGAGGGTGTCGGTCATGGCCGGGAAGATAGGCGCGCGCGGGGCGGTGGTCACGTGCGGAGGTGGGGGGCTGTGTTTACTGAGAGCTAATGCCAACACCTGCCGGTAAGACCAATGGACAGCTGCCTGCTAAGCGGCCGCTCCGTCAGACGCCCTCCACGAAGAAAGGTTCGCGAATAGCTCGTTCAGGCGAGGCTCGTGCTGCGACGCGTAGCCTGCGTACGCTCTTGGATTACGAATCCACCTTCGAAGGGTCGTGAACTCCGGTTGCTGGGCCACCACGGGGGCTAGTGAAAGCAGCGCTACATAAGTTCGCTCCAACGAGCGCAGCCGATGATAGTTCGGCGAGCCCGCAGGGAGATTTTCGACATTAGATATGAGATCCCGGGGAGAGAGCGCGCGGAACGGGCCGACGGTCACGTGGTCCGGCAGATGCGCCACGGCCGCATCCAATAATATTCTCGCACGCCTGTTCGGGACCTCGATTGACGATCTGTACAACGACTTCGCAAATCTAAGCTTTAACAGCGACGGCACCGCCGCCTCGCGGAGCATACCAAATTCGACTAGGTGCCCAAGAACGTCAGAATAACCATATACGTGGCATCCTTTACTTGCTAATGCCAATATACCAAAGTTTCTAACTGCCACGTATAGAACGTCACACGCCCACAAAGAACCCAATGTCGTATCGGGCCTAAGCCTTGCAATCGACGCGAGCTGCGCGTTTTCTATGAGTTCAGCGCTGTAATCCTGCTTCGGAGCAAAATCGTCCAATATATCCCGAAGTCTACCCCCTACATCCCGAGTAATTTTTGCTTCGAATTTGAGGTGTTGTAGAAATAAAGCCCGCTTTTGGGCAAGCGTCTCAAGCTTCCGGAAGGTGTATGAGGCAACCGACCAGCCGTCTGACTCCAAAATTTCACGTCGCTTACTCAGCGCGACATGATCGTCATCGACTATTAGTATGTCTCGATCGCTGAAAGCGTCGGCGTCGCCTCGTGACTGCGAACCAAAAAGTGCCTCTGATGCAACGTGTCCGCTCACTTGAGAAACCTCTTCACAAGAAGAGAGGTGAACAGGCCAAGCCACCCGATTCCGGTAAGCGCCAGCGCTACGGCGTAGATCTTAGCCGCCGAAGTGGCTGGTGTAATACTAGAGAATCCCAACGCCGTCATCATCGAGTATGTGTAGAATATACTATCAAATAATCCGACGTCTACGACATAGTTGCCATCTACTTTCAGTCCGCCGCGAAGTAGCGCCATATTTAAAAGTGAAAGCGCAGTGAAAAGTATTAAGGTGAAAGCAACAAACCTTCCAGGCATATACCCATAGCCGGAAGTCATTTCGTAGACAAAGTTCGACGCCCACATATAGGCGCGTTCGAATCCATTTATCCTTGCGTTCTTATAGTCATAGGGAAGTTGATCTCGCTTCCATCTTCGGAAGGCGATATCTGCCTTTCGCTCGAATCCCGCCTGCTTCTCACTCGATGCCACCTCAAGAAGCGATTGATAGAGCCCAACTCCTATATTGGCGTGGGTTTTGCGGTAAATCTTATCATATATGAATGATGAAGGATCTAAATAGCACCCTTTGAAGCTCGATTTATACATGTTGCAGTTCTCGAATCTACACCCATGAAACTCAACCTCAATGAATTGTGAACCTATAAATAGACAATCTATAAACTTGCATTTTGTGAATGTCTGCTTGCGAAACTCTGTCTTCGAAAAGCTTACATTTACGAATATAATATCTCTTATGGAATTCAAATGTTCAGGCCAGCGGTCTGGTCTATATAGCGCATCCTTGATCGAGGCCTCCCTAATTCTCGATCTAAGATCGTTTTCGTCGATCTCTTTGAAGTTATCATTTAGGCGGAAGAAATCTGCAAGCATGGCGTCACATCTTATTCGAGTGCACTCAATTTGAACGGGGCGTCCACGCACCCAACGAGCTCGGTCCCTTGCGGACTCTGCCTTCTGCTCCCTTAAGCGCCAGACAGAAGCCAGAGCTTTCGAGCGGATCGCCGCAAATCTTGGCCGGACGCTGAAGCTAGCGTCGGAAAGCGCCTAAGGCCACGGTCTCAGTTCGCACATGAGGAGATTCAGGCGGCCTCCGGCAGAAGCACTGAGGTGACGCACCTCAGTGGCCTGGGCCTTCACGCGTCAATATCGACGAGGGCGGTAGCGGTGCGCCTTAAGGTTCGGCTCGCGTATCCTGACAAAACACCGCATCCAAATCCGGCGCCTGCCCCCGCCCGGCGAACGACCCGAACGTCCCGGTCTCCAGATAGCCCGGCAGGGCCTCCACCAGCGCGCCATAGGCGGCGCGGAAGGGGGCGGTGGCTGAGGAGAGGCGGCGCACGCCCAGGGCGGCGAGGCGCTGCGCCGCCGGCGTGGTCGGGCGCAGCATGATGTTGAGGGGGGCCTTGATCCCATCGGCCAGGGCGCCGATCACCGCCTCATCGGCTGGGCCGGGCGTGAAGATGCCGCTGGCGCCGGCGTCGAGATAGAGGGCCGCGCGGCGCAGGGTTTCAGGTAACGCGGCCTCGCCCTGGGCCAGGTCGCGCAGATAGATGTCGGTGCGCGCATTGATGTAGAGGGCCACGCCCTCGGCCTCCGCGGCGTCGCGGGCCGCGGCGATCTTGCGGGCGTGCAGGTCGGGCGCGCGCAGGCCGTCCTCCAGATTGATCCCCACGGCGCCCGCGCCCACCACCTGGCGGATGGTCTCGGCGAGGGTCGCGAGATCGTCGGTGTAGCCGCCCTCGATATCGGCGGTGACGGGGAGGTTGGTGACGCGGACCACGTCGCGGGTCACCGCGATCAGGCGGCTGACCGGCAGGGCGTCGCCGTCGGGAAACCCTTGAGCCCAGGCCACGGCGGCCGAGGAGGTGGCCACGGCCTTGGCGCCTGCGGCCGCCATCAGGGCCGCGCTGGCCGCGTCCCAGGCGTTGGGCAGGATCAGGACCTCAGGACCTGCGTGCAGGACGTGGAAGGTGGCGGCGTGGTCGGTCATGGGGCGGGCTCCGTGCGGCGGTGCGGGCATCTGAGCATGGGACGGGTGCTGCGTCCGGCGGACTTCGGACGTGGACAGCTCCCCCTTCACCGTCATGGTCGGTCTTGATCCGACCATCCATGAACACGGGGCCGGGGGCGGTGTGCATGGACCCCCGGGTCAAGCCCGGGGGTGACGGGGGAGGGGAGGGCCTTGCGTGCTTCGAGGCTCGCTGGCGCCCCTCAGCCCCGCAGCCAGGCGAAGGTGCGGGCGATGAAGGCTTGGCCGTCTTCCATCACCGGCGGGGCGTGGGCCATCAGGGCGCGCCTCGCCGTCCAGGCCGCGAGACGCGTGAGCGCGGCGCGGGCCGCCTTGCGATCCGTGAAGGCCCGGCGGGATTTAAGCGCGCGCTGGGG
>CALEOQ010000415.1 GCA_937910255.1 uncultured Caulobacteraceae bacterium
TATTGGGAGCGGAGGTCAGAAGAGGGCGTTACGGCGTGACTAAAATAAAGACGTGTGCTCTTCCGAGCTAGTCGCTGTGTCGCATGCTGCGGCGCCCAATACGAGCGTGCGGGGCGTGCGGCTGGGCGGCGATGCGGCCGAAACGCGCCTGCTGATCGACATGGAGCGCGGCGCGACAGGAAAGGTGTCCCAGGACGAATCCGGCGGGCGCGTGGTCATGTCGTTGCCGGGCGTCGACGCCCAGTCGAGCCTTCAGGGGGCGGGCCGTGGCCTGATCCGCGCCTGGATGATCGACCAGTCTCAAGGCGCCGCCCGCCTTCAGATCGACCTGGCCGGGCAGGGCGTGATCAAGCGCCGCTTTCTGCTGCCGCCGGCCGATGGCGTGGGTCATTACCGCTATGTGATCGACGTGGCCGCCGTCGGCGCGCCCACGGCCAGCTTCACCGCGCGCCCGGCCCGTCGTCCGGCCGCGCCCGCGGCCAAGCCCCTGGCGCTCAAGAAGGTGATCGTCATCGACGCGGGCCATGGGGGCAAGGATCCCGGCGCCCGCGGCGCACGCTCCTATGAGAAGGACGTCAACCTGGCCGCCGCCCTGGCCCTGCAGTCGCGCCTGGAGCGCAGCGGCAAGTACAAGGTGGTGATGACCCGCAAGAGCGACGTCTATGTGCCCCTGGAGAGCCGCGTGCAGATCGCGCGCCGGGCCGGGGCTGATCTCTTCATCTCCCTGCACGCCGACGCCGGCGCCGACGCCAAGACCCGCGGCACCTCGGTCTACACCCTGTCCGAGCAGGCCTCCGGCCGCGCCGCCCAGTTCGTGTCCAAGGACGACTGGTTCATGAATAGCAGCCACAATGGCGGCGACAACGGGGTGCGCGACATCCTGTTCGACCTGACCCAGCGGGCGACCAAGAACCGCTCGGCCAACTTCGCCGAACTGGTGCTGGCCCGGGCCGACAACCACATGCCCCTGCTGCGGCGGAGCCATCGGGACGCAGGCTTTGTGGTGCTGCTCGCGCCCGACGTGCCGGCCATCCTGCTGGAGATGGGCTTCGTCACCAACGCCGAGGACGAGGCCGCCCTGCTCGACGGCGGCCGCCTGAACAAGTTCATGGGCGGCGTCGGCGACGCCATTGACGACTATTTCGTCCAGCAGACCCAGGTTGCGGCGCGCTAAGCCGCCGACGGGTGTTTCTCCCCTATAGCCGAACCTCGCGACGGCTGCGGCGTCCGGGCCGTTGGCGCCCGGCGCGATGCACGCTAGATGACGACCACGGGGTGAGGGCGCCCGCGGAGGTCAGCACAGTTGCATCCCCCTGAGAGATGGGTCGCGATCGTCGGCGTGGCGATCCTGAGCGTTGTCGCCGTGGCGGGGTTCGCCGTGGCGATCTATGCCGCCTGGCTGTTCCACGACATGCCTGACGCCGGCGACCTAGTGGACTACCGGCCGCCGACCTCGACTCGCGCCTATGCCTGGGATGGCACGCTGATCGGCGAATTCTCCCGCGAGCGGCGCATCTATGTGCCCTACGACCAGATGCCGGCCCACATGGTTCAGGCCTTCATGGCCGCGGAGGATCGCAACTTCTTCGAACATGGCGGCGTCGACGCCATGGGCCTGACCCGGGCGATGATGAAGAACGTGCTCAACGCCGTTCAGGGGCGTCGGCTTGAGGGCGGCTCGACCATCACCCAGCAGGTGGCCAAGAACGTCCTGCTGACCAGCGACGCCACCATCGGCCGCAAGTTCAAGGAAGCCGTGCTCGCCCAGCGCCTGGAAAAGACCCTGGGTAAGGAGCAGATCCTCGAGCTCTATCTGAATGAAATCTGGCTCGGCTACCGCTCCTATGGTGTGGGGGCGGCGGCCTACAACTATTTTGGCAAGTCGATCACCGACCTGACCCTGGCCGAGGCCGCCTATCTCGCAGCCTTGCCCAAGGGGCCTCAGAACTACCATCCCCAGCGGCGCAAAGAGGCGGCGATCATCCGGCGCAACTGGGTGATCGGCGAAATGGCCGACCTCGGCTGGGTGACCCGCGAGGAGGCCGAGGCGGCCATGGCCGAGGACCTGGTGGTCCAGGACGCCCCGACCCGCGCCAAGTACCGCGACGCCGACTATTTCGTCGAGGAAGTCCGCCGCCGGGGCCTGACCACCCTGGGCGCCCGCCTCAATGAGGGCGGCTATTACATGCGCACGACCCTCGATCCGCGGCTTCAGACCGCCGCCCGGGTCGCGCTGATGAACGGCCTGGAGCAGTACGACCGCCGCCATGGCTGGCGCGGCGCCTGGGGCCAGGTCGAGATCGCCCCGGGCTGGCAGGCGGTGGCGCTCAAGCAGGCTGCGCCGGCCGAGCGTCGCCAGTGGCGGGCGGCCGTCGTCACCCGCGCCAGCGGCGGCGATGTCCGCATCGAGGTCGCCGAGAGCGGCGCCGGAGGTCCCCTGGCTGGCGAAGACGTCACCTGGGCGCGGGCGGGCAAGGGTCTGGCCGTGGGCGATCTGATCTTCGTCGAGCCTCCGGCCCAGGCCGGCGGCGCCTATCGGTTGCGCCAGGTGCCGCAGGTGAACGGGGCGCTGGTGGCCATCGAGCCCTATTCCGGTCGCGTCCTGGCCATGGTGGGAGGCTATTCCTTCTCGCTGTCGAGCTTCAATCGCGCCACCCAGGCCATGCGCCAGCCGGGCTCGGCCTTCAAGCCGATCGTCTATGCCGCCGCCCTGGAAAACGGCTACACGCCAGCCAGCCGGGTGATGGACTCGATGATCACCCTCCAGGGCGCCACCGAAGGCGAGACCTGGACGCCCGAGAACTACAACCGCCGCTACTATGGGTCGCTGACCCTGCGCCGGGGCCTGGAGCTGTCGCGCAACGCCATGACCGTCCGGCTGGCCCAGGGGGTCGGCATGCGCAAGATCAGCGATCTGGCCGTCAAGATGGGCGTGGTCGATGAGATGGCGCCGGTGCTGGCCATGTCCCTGGGTTCGGGCGAGACGACGCCCTACCGGCTGACGGCGGCCTATGCCGCCTTCGTCAATGGCGGGCGCAAGATCGATCCGCACCTGATCGAACTGGTGCAGGACCGTGAGGGCAAGGTGATCTATCGGGCCGATCGCCGGGACTGCCCGCGCTGCGATGTCGGCTTCAATGGCGACGAGAGCCCCCGGGTCCCGTTGAGCGGCGAGCAGGTGATGGATCCGATCACCGCCTATCAGATCAATTCGATGCTGCAGGGCGTGGTCCAGCGGGGCACGGCGACGTCGGTTTCGGTGCTCGGCCGGCCGGTGGGCGGCAAGACCGGCACCACCAACGAGTATCGCAGCGCCTGGTTTGTCGGTTTCACGCCGCAGATCGTCGCCGGGGTGTTCATCGGCTTCGATGACAACCGGCCCCTCGGCTACGGGGAGACCGGCACGACGGCGGCGGCGCCGGTCTTCACCGCCTTCATGCAGGAAGCGAAGATCGGAAGAGCGTCGTGTAGGGAAAGAGTGTAGATTTTGGTGGTCGCCGGATCGTTAAAAATAAAAAATGAGTATTGTTGTTGTTCTCCAGATCCACAATCATGTCTTCCGCCATCACCACACAGTCCTCCCTCACTTCTCGATCGCACCAACACATCCGCGCTC
>CALEOQ010000416.1 GCA_937910255.1 uncultured Caulobacteraceae bacterium
GGGGGGGGGAGGGACGCGTGGTGGGGGGGGGCCGGGTGGCCGCCGCGCGCTTCGTCGTAGTGGGCGCGGTCGGCGGCGCGGGGATTAGCGGTCGGGCCCGGGCGGCGCTCGGCCACCTCGGTGGGCGGGGTTGCGCCGGCGGCGCGGGCCAGTTCGGCCGGGCGGCCGGAGCTGGCGGTGTGATCGTTGACCAGCATTTCGCCGAGCTGCCGGGTCTCGGCGCTCTGGCCCTTCTCCTGGGCCATGCGGCCGGCTTCAATCTCGTACATGTCGCTGACCGCCGCATTCATGACGTAGCCGTCCAGCGTATTGGCCCCGAGCGTGGCCGCCGACGTCTGGCCGACCGCCGCCGACGTGGCGTCCTGGGCGGCGTTCACGGGCTCGGACTGGCCGACCTCGGTGGTTCCGTCGCCGTTTCCGCATGCGGCGAGGCCCACCAGGGCGGCGGCGCAGGCAGATACGATCAGATAATGTTTCATAGGGAGCTCCCTCAATGGATCCTGCCAAGCCAACACGAAGCTGAGCGATGAGTTCCGAACATGGCGGCGTCTGCAAATGGACCGACTCAGGGTTTGCTGGCCCTTGAATCCAATTCAACGACCGCGCGTTTTCCTTGCCGGAGGTTCCATGTCTAACTCAAAGCTTGAGCGTGAATACTGCGTCCATTTGGCGGAATGCGATCACCAGGCTGTCCGCCGCCTCAGCGAGCGCAGCTTCGAGGCCGCCGCCCTGGCCTATGTCGAAGACCTGCACCTGGCCGATCACGGCGCCGAGATCAGCCTGGTGGTGCAGGACATGGAAAGCGGCCATGAGCACTGCTTCCGGGTAGATCTCGACAGCGGCGAAACCTCGGCCTGCGGCTGATCAGGCTGGGGCTAGGCGCCCGGGGCCCTTCCAATGCGGCAAGGGTCAGCTCACGGCTCCGCATAGCCCTGGGCGCGGAGCACCAGCTCATGGGCGGCGGGGTCCTCGGTGAAGAACAGGCCGCCCTGGCGTTCGGAGTCCTGCGGCAGGTAGTCGAGGGTCATCTCGCTTTCCTCGACGGCCTCCCCGTCACGGGAAAGCTCGCCCGTGACCACGATGCCGGCCCCGGTGCTGTGTCCCGTGTTGGTGGCCTTGAACCTCACCAGATAGCCCGCGCTGGTGCGCGACACCGCCGTCACCTCCAGCACCACGGCCGGCGGCCCCTCCGGGCGCGTCATGGCGAAGTGGACCATGTAGCCCACGGCGAACATCACCAGCAGCGCGCCGATCCCGGCCACCACCCATTCCAGGGCCGAGGTGGTTTCGGGCGTCTCATGGCCGTCGCGTTCAGCCCTGTCGGCGGATGTCATAGGAGCAGCCTCGCAGCAGCGGCGCCGATCGCGCCCGGAAAACCCAGAACGATCGCCGCGCTGATGATTTCCTGCAGGTCGCCATTGTCCGTGCGGCTGAAGATCCACAGCGCAAACAGACTGACCAGCAGCACGATCGCGTAGCCCACCACGCTGAACCGCAGGAAGATGACCGAGGCGGGGATCGCCTCCGGTCGCCGGGAGCCGCCGCGGAAGTTCAAGGCGTAGACAAAGGCGTGCATCAAGCCCAGCGACAGCAGCGCCAGCGCCACGCCCTGCCAGGCCGACATCTTGTAGGCGATGGCCACCATCTCTTCGGTGGGGGCGACATTGAACGACAGGAAGAGCGCGCCGGCCCCCATCAGGAAGAGTTCGCCCCAGTAGCCGGGCGCTTCCCGCTCCGGGTCCTCCCCCTCGGGCTCGGCGCCCAGCTGGCTGCGCGCCAGCATGGCGCCGAAGCTGCCCGGCACGGTCTGGAGCGCGACCTTGCCGATGATCTCCCGCGGCGCCATCTCCGGGGTGAGGATCCCGAAGATCCACAGGATGACGCCCGCCGCGATGGCGGCCACCAGCATGACGACCAGGGCGTCGGCCATGTCGTCGCGCAGATGCGCCGTCGGCCGCATGCCGCCCAAGCGCGACAGCCCCACGAGGACCGGGAAGGTCAGGACCAACAACAGCGCGAGGCGGAGCGGGTCCATGTAGAAGCCCAGCCACCACATCTCCATGGTCATCATCATGGGCAGCGAGAAGATCAGGGCGCCGGCGAAGGCCCGCCCCAGGCCCCTCAAGAAGGCCGCGTCCGCCTGAAAGGCGCTCAGCACCCCAATTCTCCCTCAGTTGCGCCTGTGGCGTCCAAGAGTGTTTGAGCAGGCCTCAGGGTTCCCGCGGGCGCCGCCCCTGCATCCGTAGTAGGCTGCTGGGGGACAGATGGACAAGATGCGCCCACCCCAGGCGGCGCCAAGCTTGACTTCCGCCTCCCCCGCATCCGCGATGCAGGGAAACCAATCTGCGAGCATGGATATGCCCGGCGCCCTGGACGCGATCGACACCAAGATTCTGGAGATCCTGCAGCAGGACGCCTCCCTGTCGACAGCGGACCTGGCCGAGCAGGTCGGCCTGTCCCAGTCCCCCTGCTGGCGGCGCATCCAGCGGCTGCGGGAAGAGGGCTACATCAAGGGCACCGTGGCCCTGGTGGATCGTCAGAAGCTCGGCTTCGCCATACAGGTCTTCGCCCAGCTCAAGATGACGGCCATGAGCGACGAGGACCGGGCCCGCTTCCACCGCGCCGTTGAAGCCATGCCCGAGATCACCGAATGCTATGCCGTGTTCGGCGAGATGGACGCCATGCTCAAGGTCCTGGCGCCGGACCTGAGCTGGTATCAGGACTTTGTCGTCTCCACGATCCTGAAGCTGCCCGGCGTCGCCGACATCCGCTCCATCGTCACCCTGGCGGCGTCCAAGCACACCACCGCGGTGCCGCTGCACATTCGCCCTCTGCCCTGAGCATCGACCGTCGCAGATCGGAAGAGCGTCGTGTAGGGAAAGAGTGTAGATCTCGGTGCTCGCCGTATCATTAAAAAAACAACCACCTGACACCCCCCTGTCCCTCCTCCCGCCGCAGTCGCATCACACCCACCCCCACCGCCAGCC
>CALEOQ010000417.1 GCA_937910255.1 uncultured Caulobacteraceae bacterium
GGGTGCCCCCCGTGCTGTCCGCGCGTGCCCGACGCGACGCTCTTCCGATCTCATGCGAGGGCGGATTTGGGGACGGGGGTGACCAGGGCGAGCCGGGCGAGGAGGGTGGCCACCGCAAAGGCGCCGACGAAGTCGTACTCATTGTAGAGGATCTCCACATGCAGCGGCAGGGTGTTGGTCAGGCCCCGGATGTGCCCGGAGACGACGGAGACGGCGCCGAACTCGCCCATGGCGCGGGCGTTGCAGAGCAGGACCCCGTAGAGGAGGCCCCACTTCACATTGGGCAGGGTGACGCGGACGAAGGTGGTCCAGGGGCCGGCGCCGAGGGTGATGGCGGCGATCTCCTCGTCGGCGCCCTGCTGCTGCATCAGCGGAATGAGCTCGCGGGCGACGAAGGGCAGGGTGACCAGGACCGTGGCCAGGATCACCCCCGTGGTGTTGAAGATGATCCGGACGCCCAGCTCCTCCAGCAGCGGGCCGAACCAGCCGTTGGCGCCGAACAGCAGCACCCAGACCAGGCCTGACACCACGGGCGAGACCGAAAACGGTAGGTCGATGAGCGTGGTCAGCAGGCTCTTTCCCCGGAACTCGAACTTGGCGATCGTCCAGGCCGCCGCCAGGCCGAAAATGGCGTTCAGGGGCACGGAGATGGCGGCGATCAGCAGGGTAAGGCGCAGGGCCGCCCAGGTGTCGGACTGGTCGAAGACCGCGAAATAGCCCGATAGACCCATCCGGAACGCCTCGGCGAACACCATGACGAGGGGCAGGAGCACCACGAGGCCGAGGGCTACGAGCGCGCCTGTGATGATCAGGGGGCCTGCGGCGCGGCCGCTCAGAGAGGCCAAGCTCATGCCATTCCCCGTCGGGCGAAGGCGCCCTGGACCATGTTGAGGACGAACAGCGTCCCGAAGGATAGGACGAGCATGGCCAGGCCGACGGCTGCGGCGCCGGCGTAGTCGAACTGCTCCAGCTTGATGACGATCAGCAGTGGCGCGATCTCGGACCTCATCGGCATGTTGCCGGCGATGAAGATCACCGAGCCGTACTCCCCCACCGCCCGCGAGAAGGCCAGGCCGCAGCCGGTCAGGAGCGCGGGCGCAAGGGCGGGAAGCACCACGCGCAGGGTGGTCTGGGGCGAGGAGGCCCCGAGTGTCCGAGCAGCTTCCTCTACGTCCCGGTCGAGATCCTCGAGCACCGGCTGGACCGTGCGGACCACGAAGGGCAAGCCGACGAAAACCAGGGCGACGATGATGCCAAGCGGCGTGTAGGCCACCTTGAGCCCCAGATCCGAGAGGATGGCGCCCAGCGGTCCGTTGGGGGCGTAGATGGCGGTCAGCGCGATGCCGGCCACCGCCGTCGGCAGAGCGAAGGGCAGGTCCACCAGGGCGTCGGCGAGCCGCCGACCGGGGAAGTCGTACCGGACCAGGGCCCAGGCGATCAGCAGGCCGAGGACGCCGTTGACCAGCGCCGCCAGCGCCGCGGCGCCGAAGGAGAGGCGCAGGGCCGACAGGACCCGGGGCTCAGTGACCGCCGGCCAGACGCCCGAGAGCCCGAGCTCCCAGGGGCGCAGGATCAGGGCCGAGAGCGGCAGCAGGAAGATGAGGCTGAGCCAGAGCAGGGTGAAGCCCAGAGTCAGTCCAAAGCCCGGCAGGACGCTGGACTGGCGCCAGGGACGGACCTGGGGCCGGCCCGCAAGGGTGAGGGCCGCTGTCATGACGGGCTGTAGATCTGGTCGAAGACGCCGCCGTCGGCGAAGTGCTCGGCCTGGGCGGTTTTCCAGCCGCCGAAATCGGCGATGGTGCTGAGCACAAGGTCAGGGAACTTGTCTCTGTTTTGCGCAGCGATGTCGGCGTTACGTGGTCGGAAGTGGTGCTTGGCCGCCAGGGCCTGGGCCTCGGGCCCATAGAGGCCGGCCAGATAGGCCTCGGCGGGCGCGCGCGTTCCGTGCCGCTCGGCCACCTTGTCGACCGCCGCCACTGGCGGCTCGGCCAGGATGGAGGTGGCCGGAACGATGATGTCGACGCTCTCAGGACCCAGTTCCTCGACGGCCAGGAAGGCCTCGTTTTCCCAGGCCAGCAGCACGTCGCCGATGCCGCGCTGGACGAAGGTGGTGGTGGCGCCGCGCGCGCCGGTGTCGAGCACCGGCACATGGCGAAACAGTTCGGCCACATAGGCCTTGGCGCTGGCCGGCGTGCCGCCGGGCTGCTTCAGCGCGTGATCCCACGCCGCCAGATAGTTCCAGCGGGCGCCGCCGGAGGTCTTGGGATTGGGGGTGATCACTTCGATCCCCGGCTTCACCAGATCGGCCCAGCCGGCGACCTGCTTGGGATTTCCCTTCCGTACCAGGAAGACGATGGTCGAGGTGTAGGGGGCGGCGTTGTCGGGCAGGCGGCTGGCCCAATCAGGCGAGATCAGGCCCCGCTCGGCGATGGCGTCGATGTCGGCGGCCAACGCCAGGGTGACGACGTCGGCGTCCAGGCCATCGACCACAGAACGCGCCTGCTTGCCCGCGCCGCCGTGGGATTGCTCGACCCTGCCCCGCTCCTCCCCCCAGTTCCTTCCGCACAACCCGTTGTATTGGCCCTAGAACTCTCGGGTCGGGTCCCAGCCCCCATTCCGCAGCTGGGCC
>CALEOQ010000418.1 GCA_937910255.1 uncultured Caulobacteraceae bacterium
TCTGACGTGTGGGTGGGGGTGGGGGTGTGGGGGGGGGGGGGGGTGGGGGTTTTTTTTTTTTCAAGCAGAAGACGGCATACGAGATTACGACGTGACTGGAGTTCAGACGTGTGCTCTTCCGATCTTCGACGTTCGCGGCCAGTACGGCTGGTCGGATCTTGGCGGCGGCGAACAGAGCTTCATCAGCGCGCTCGGTGGCCGCAATTTCATGGACGGCCGCGCCAACCTCACCTTGGGCCTGGAGTATTCCAACACCGACGCCCTCGATCCTCGCGACCGGGATTTTTCCCGCCCCGGCCGGCGCGAGACCCTGGTCGACAACCCCGCCGACTATCCCGATGAGAACCCCGGCGTTGATCGCGCCGCCTGGGGCGACACCGACCTCGTCTTCGCCCGGGATGGCCGCTATATCGACACCGCCCTGGGCGGCGGCGTCTATACCCGCGCCGACTTCGATCCCAACACCCTGTCAGGCGTCAGCTTCGTGGGCGACGGCACGCCCTGGCGGGACGGCCTCTATACCGGCGGCTTCTCCATGCTGGGCGGTTCGGGCACGCCGCTCGACCTCTTCCAGACCGAGCTGATCCCGGGCCTGGAGCGCTGGACCGGCTATGTGGGCGGCATGTTCGAGATCACGCCGAACCACCGCATGTTCGCTGACTTCAAGTACAACAACGCCAAGACGGACTTCCGCTCGCAACCGACCTTCGACTACGGAATCCTGGTTCCGATCGACAACCCCTACATTCCCGCCTCCATCCGCGCCGACGCCCTGGCGCCGGGCGGCACGGCGGCCCCGGGCGGGCTCGATACGCCGGGCGTTCTGGTGGCCCGGGACAATTTTGATCTGGGCGAGGTGCGCCGCGAGATCGAGCGCGAGACCTTCCGCGGCGTGATCGGCTTCGAAGGCGATCTGTCCTCAGCGGTGGCCTACAACGTCTCCTACACCTACGGCCAGACCAAGGAATCCAACAGCGAACTGAACAACCGCAACAATCTGCGCTGGTTCGCCGCCATCGACGCCGTGCGCGATCCGGGCTCCGGCGAGATCGTCTGCCGCTCGACCCTTGATCCATCCGCCGTGCCCGCCGGCGACTTGTTCGGGACCACGGTCGACCCCGATGTCTGGAACAGCCTCTATGTGGGCGGCGGTCAGGCGGCCGGCTGCGTGCCGATCAACATCTTTGGCGAAGGCGCCATCTCGCCCGAGGGACAGGCCTGGATCAACGACGTCGCCACGTCTGAGGCCAAGATCGAGCAGGAGGTGTTCAGCGCCTATATCACCGGCGACTCCTCCCTCGCCTTCAGCCTGCCGGCCGGTCCCGTGGGCTTCGTGCTCGGGACCGAATACCGCAAGGAAAAGAGCCGCGAGACCCCTGACGAGGATGTGCTGCTGGGCGCCGAACTTGGCTACAACGTCACCTGGCTCGGCCAGGGCGTCGCCGAGAACGGCCAGTTCGAGGTCCACGAGCTGTTTGGCGAGCTGGCCATTCCCGTCGTGCGCGACCTGCCCTTCGTCGAGTCCTTTGACGTGAACCTCGCCTACCGGTTCTCCGACTATTCCACCATCGGGACCACCGACACCTGGAACGTCGGCGCCCAGTGGCGGATGACCGAGGACCTGATGATCCGGGGCAGCCGCGCCCGCGCGGTCCGGGCGCCCAATATCAGCGAACTGTTCCTCCCCCAGACCCAGACCTTCCGGTCCATCAACGACCCCTGCGAGTCCGACAATGTCCAGGCAGGTTCGGAATTCCGCATCGCCAACTGCACCGCCGATCTGGGCTTTGATCCGACGGTCGTGGAATTCATCAACACCACCTCCTCGTCCGTCGAAGGCGTGGTGGGCGGCAACCGCGATCTCGACGCCGAGACCGGGGACACCGAGACGTTGGGCCTGGTCTTCACGCCGCGCTTCGCGCCGGGCCTGTCCATGTCGCTGGACTATTACCGGATCAAGCTCACCGATGCGGTGAACCTGTTCACGGCCAACACCATCATCGAGAGCTGCTACGACCTGGAGCAGCCCAACGACTTCTGCGGCCTGTTCACCCGCGATCCGGGCACCCAGTTCGTGGACTCCTTCCAGG
The DNA here is from genome assembly GCA_937910255.1 of uncultured Caulobacteraceae bacterium. Taxonomy (GTDB): domain Bacteria; phylum Pseudomonadota; class Alphaproteobacteria; order Caulobacterales; family Caulobacteraceae; genus Phenylobacterium. Next base: position 2,091 of record CALEOQ010000418.1, read on the forward strand.
AGTACTCGGTCAACGTCTCCGCCTACGAGACCGCCGGCTTCGACTTCTCGATGCAGTACCTGCTGAACCCCGCCGATTTCGGGGTCATGCGTGACATCGGCACGTTCCAGTTCAACCTGCTGGCCAACCGCCTGACCAAGCTCGAGTTCGTGGAGATCGAAGGGGCCGAGGCCTCCAGCGAGCTGGGCTATGCCGGCGCGCCCAAGTGGCAGGCCAATCTCGATGTCACCTGGGCCTGGAACGACCTGCTGGTGAACTACGGCTTCAACTGGTTCGACGAGACCAAGCGCTTCACCGACGAGCGGCGCGCGGCCAACCCGAACTATGTGCCGGACGGCTACTGGACCTGGTCCCCGCGGGAGACCCACGACATCCAGGTCCAGTACAGCTTCCAGGATCGCTACCAGGCCTATGCCGGGGTGAACAACTTCACCAACCAGCTGCCCGACCGCGGCTCCACCGGCACGGCGTCCACGGGGGCTGCGGCCTTCACCCAGGGCGCGTCGCCGGTCGGTCCCGTGGGCCGCTACTTCTATGTGGGCATGAAGAGCAGCTTCTAGCACCTCATGCCTGCGGGGCGAGGGAGGGCGGTCGCATGCGGCCGCCCTTTCTCGTTCTGAGGCCAAAAGGCCATGCTAGGCTCGGCCAAATCCCAGCCCCTTTCCTATGAGTTCGCCCATGGATCGCAGAACCTTCCTGACCACCGCCGCGGCCGCCGCCCTGGCCACCGGCGCCCACGCCCAGCCCAAGGTCGGGACGGCCCTGAACGCTGAGAACCAGCGCCTGCGGGCTCTGTTCGACCAGATCTTCGGCGAGATGCTGGACCATTCGCCGGAGATGGTGACCCGGCTGGGTCTTCACCAAGGCCCGCGCATGGCGGCCAAGGCGCAGCTGACGCCGGCCTCGATCACCGCCCTCGATGAGGCCAAGGCGCGCAACGCGGCCAATCTGGTCCGCCTGAAGGCGATCGACCGCAACGCATTGAGCGCTTCAGAGCTGCCCCACTACGACGCGGTGATGTTCACCACCGCCGCTGATGCGGAGGCCAACAGCCGCTACGCCTATGGGGACGCCGGCGCCGGCGATCCCTATGTGATCTCGCAGCTCAACGGCGCCTATCGCTCGGTCCCGGACTTCCTGGGCACCCAGCACGGCATCGAAACCCAGGCCGACGCCGAGGCCTATCTCGCCCGCCTCACCCAGTTCGCCGAGGTCATGGACCAGGAGACCGAGCGCAGCCGCCGGGACGCAGGTCTTGGCGTCATCCCGCCGGACTTCGCCCTGGAGCGGGCGCTCACCCAGATGGAAGGGCTGAAGGGCGATCCAGCTGCTTCGCCCCTGGTCACGTCTATCGCTGGCCGAGCCCAGGCCAAGGGGATCGAGGGCGACTATGCCGCCCGGGCCAGCGCCATCTATCTGGAGAAGGTCATCCCGGCCCTGGACCGGCAGATCGCCTGGGTCCGGTCCCTGCAGCCCCAGGCCGTCCACGACGCCGGCTGCTGGCGCCTGCCCGATGGCGAGGCCTATTACCGCGACGCCCTGAAGAGCTCGACCACCACCACCCTGACGCCCGATGAGATCCACGAACTGGGCTGGGAGCAGGCCCGCGCCCTGTCGGCCCGGGCCGAGACGATCCTGCAGGGCGAGGGCCTGACCCAGGGTTCGGTGGGTGAGCGGATCCAGGGGCTCTTCAAGGACCCGAAATACCTCTACGCCAACACCGATGAGGCCAAGGAGCAGTTGATCGCCGACCTGAACAAACAGGTGGCCGAGATCACCCCGCGCCTGCCCCAGGCCTTTGGCGCCCTGCCCCAGGCCGCCGTCGAGATCCGCCGGGTGCCGAAATTCATCGAGGCCGGCGCGCCAGGGGGCTACTACAACCGGCCTGCGCTCGATGGCTCACGGCCGGGCATCTACTGGATCAACCTGCGGGATTCCGCCGAGAACCCCAGCTGGACGCTCAAGACGCTCACCTATCATGAGGCCATTCCCGGCCACCATCTGCAGCGCTCCCTGCAGCAGGAGGCCGACCTGCCGATGTTGCGCAAGATCGCCGGCTTCTCCCCTTACAGCGAAGGCTGGGCGCTCTATTCCGAGCAGCTGGCGCTGGAGATGGGCATGTACGAGAACGACCCCCTGGGCGAGCTCGGCCAGATCCAGGCCTCCCTGTTCCGCGCCGCGCGCCTGGTGGTGGACACCGGCATGCACGCCAAGCGCTGGAGCCGGGAAAAGGCCATCGAGACCATGACCAGCATCGATGGCAGCCCGACCACCTCGGCGGCCACCGAGATCGAACGCTACAGCGTCTGGCCCGGTCAGGCCTGCAGCTACATGGTCGGCAAGCTCACCTGGCTGCGCCTGCGCGAGAAGGCCAAGGCGCAACTCGGCGACCGGTTCGCCCTGCCCGCCTTCCACGACGCCACCCTGCTGTCGGGCGCCATGCCGCTCACCGTTCTTGAGAGCGTGGTCGACCGGCACATCGCCGCCCGCCGGGCGTAAGGCAGCTCAGTCCTCCGTCGCCCGGCGCAGCAGATCCAGCGCCGCGGCGGCGAAGGCCTCCATATTGGCCTGCCGGTCGTCTGAGCCGGTGCGCAGGGTGGTGACCAGCTCGACGGGACCAGAGAGCGCGATGCAGGTGTGGCCGGCCGGATCGCCGTAGCCGTTGCCGGTGGGGCCAGCCGCGCCGGTCTCCGACAGGCCCCAGTCGGCGCCGAAGCGCTCGCGCACCGTGCGGGCCAGCAGGAGCGCATAGGGCTCGGAGGCCGAGCGCATGCCGGCCACCGCCTCGCGGGGGATCTCCAGCAGGCTCATCCGGGCCTTGCCCGTATAGACCACCGCGCCCCCCAGATAATAGGCCGAGGCGCCAGGCACGGCGAGCAGGGCCGCCGAGATCAGGCCGCCGGACGAGCTCTCGGCCACCGCCACCTTCTGCCCGCGCGCCTTCAGGGCCTCGCCCAGCTGCGCCGCCAGTTCCGCCAGATTGCTCATGCCTGCTTCACTCCCGTTTCTGCGCCCAGCCTAGCAGGCCAGACCAACGAACGTCTTGGCCCCCGGCCCTCTGCGGCCCATGATGGCGCCAATTAGAAGCGCCGCGATTTTCGGGAGGATTTTTCACATGGACGCCCAATCACAATGGACGGGCCTGGACGCCACGCGTCTGGACCGCATCGCCGACCACCTGCAACGCAACTATATCGAGCCGCAGAAGATCGCCGGCTGCCAGGTGCAGGTCGCCCGCCACGGCCACATCGCCTACGAAAAGGCCTTCGGCTCCATGGATGTGGAGCGCAACAAGCCGATGCGCGACGACGCCATCTTCCGCATCTATTCCATGACCAAGCCGATCACCTCGGTGGCGCTGATGACCCTGTATGAAAAGGGTTATTTCCAGCTCACCGACCCGGTCAGCCGGTTCGTGCCGTCCTGGCGCAACCACCGGGTCTGGGTGTCGGGCGAGGGTGACGACATGGTCACCGAGGCGCCCCACCGGCCGGTGAACTTCCGCGACGTGCTGACCCATACCGGCGGCTTCACCTATGGCGGCGGCCTGCCAGGCGTGGGCGAGCAGCATCCGGTGGACCGGATCTATCGCGGCCTGAAGGTGCGTTCCGTCGGCGGCAAGGACTCCATGCAGGAGTTCATGGACAAGCTCGCCCAGGTACCCCTGCTCTACCAGCCGGGCACGCGCTGGATGTACTCGCTGGCCACCGACATCTGCGGCGCGCTGGTGGAGATCATCTCCGGCAAGCCGTTCGACCAGTACCTCAAGGAAGAGATCTTCGAGCCGCTGGGCATGGTCGACACCGCCTTCCACGTGACCCCCGACAAGGTGGAGCGGTTCTGCGCCAACTATCAGCGCGGCCCCGACAAGAAGCTGAAGCTGATCGATGATCCGGGCGGCGACAGCCAGTTCGTCCGCGAGCCCGGCTTCAAGTCCGGCGGCGGCGGCCTGACCGGCACCGTGGCCGACTATGGCCGCTTCACCGAGATGCTGCGCCGGGGCGGCGAGCTGGACGGCCACCGGATCCTGGGTCCCCGCACCCTGGAAATGATGCACATGAACCACCTGCCCGGCGGCCAGGACCTGACCCAGCTGGCCATCGGCGCCTTCTCCGAAACCTCGAACGAAGGCGTTGGCTTTGGCCTCGGCTTCGCTTCCACCATGGGCCAGGTGGAGACCGGCGCGCTCGGCGTCGGCGACTACTACTGGGGTGGCGCGGCCTCGACCATCTTCTGGGTCGACCCCAAGGAGGACCTGACCCTGGTCTTCATGACCCAGCTGATGCCGTCGGGCACCTTCAACTTCCGCGGCCAGCTCAAGAGCCTGATCTATTCGGCCATCACCGACTGAGGACATGGCGTGCGGGGCCGGCCTGCGCTGGCCCCGTCGCTCATCCCGCCAGCTTCGACAGCAGGAAGGCGGCCAGGAAACCCGCCACGGCGATAAGGCCGGACGCCTCGTGCGCCTCCTCCGCGGCCTCGGGGATCATGGTGTCCACCAGCATGGCCAGTATGGCGCCAGCCGCCACGGCGGTAACCGCCGCGATCGCCTCGGCCGGCGCGTCGGCCAAGGCCGCATGCCCCAGCATCGCCGCCGCCCCGGACGCCAGGGCGATGGCGCCCCAGACGCCGAACACATAGCCCGCCGAACGCCCGGCCCGCTTCATCCCCGCCACGCTAGACAGCCCCTCGGGCAGGTTCGACAGGAAGACCGCGGCCACCGTCACCAGACTGACGCCGGTCCCGTCCAGCAGGCTGACCCCGATCACCACCGACTCCGGCACGCCGTCCAGCAGGGCGCCGATGGCGATGGCGAGCCCGCCGTTCGCCGTGGCGGCGGCCCGCGACTCTTCGGGGGTGAAGCCCGAGCGTTCTCGATGCCGCGCGCCGGCCCTCGATACCGCGATATTTGCCCGGGCCTATGCCTGCGCGCCGCCCCGGTCCCCCCCTCCTGCCGCCCCCCCGCCCCCTCCCCCCAAGGCCTCCCCCCGCCCCCCCATCGCCGACGACCGTACCGACCACCCCCTGCCCGCACCCCCCCTC
>CALEOQ010000419.1 GCA_937910255.1 uncultured Caulobacteraceae bacterium
GGAGCACGAAGAGAAGGATGGGGTAGGGCTCGGTGCGCTGACATTTTTTTTGTCAAGCAGAAGACGGCATACGAGCTTACGACGTGACTGGAGTTCAGACGTGTGCTCTTCCGATCTGAACAGGGTGGCGCTGGCCCGGCCAATGCCGCTGGCTGCGCCGGTGACCACGGCCGAAAAGCCTTCGAGACGTTCCATATAGTTCTCCTGCGATAAGGGCTTCAGCGCGCCCGGTCGGCGGCGGCGACAATGGCGTCGATAATGGTGTCGTAGAGGGCTTCGGGCAGGTCGTGGCCCATGCCCGGAATGATGCGCAGCTCGGCGCCCGGAATGGCCTTGGCCGTGGCCTCGCCGCCGGCCTTGGGGATCAGCGGATCGGCCTCGCCGTGCAGGACGACGGTGGGCACGTCCAGCTTGCCGAGCTTCTCGGTGCGGTCGCCGCTGGCCCCGATGGCCCCGCGCTGGCGCTGCACGCCCTTGGGATTGAAGGCCCGGCGCATCTCCGACAGCACCCGCTCGCGCAAGGCCTCATCAGACCAGGGATAGTCGGGGCTGCCGATGGTCCGCGCATTCTTCATGCCGTGGGCGACGAAGGCGTCTTCGTCGACGGTCGGGTCCGGCGCGACCTGGGTCAGGACCGCGGCGGCCTCGGGCGTGGAGTCCATGGTCCCCGGCGCGCCGGTGGCCGACATGATCGAGGTGAGCGATAGCACACGGCCGGGATGCTCGATGGCCACGGTCTGGGCGATCATGCCGCCCATGGAGACCCCGGCCACATGGGCCTTGTCGATCTTCAGATGATCCAGCAGGGCCATGGCGTCGGCGGCCATGTCCGACAGGGTGTAGCGGTCGCCGGACTTGAACCAGGTGGAGCGGCCCACATCGCGGTTGTCGAAGCGGATGGCGCGATAGCCCCGGGCGACCAGCTTCTCGCAGAAGGGGACGGGCCAGCGGGTCATCTGCGACCCCAGGCCATTGATCAGCAGGACGGCCGGCGCGTCGTCCGGGCCGAAGGTCTCATACTCGATCTCGATGCCATTGACGGCGGCGCGGGGCATGGCGGCCTCCCGGTTTAGGAAAAGGATTGCGGACGGCGCAGGCCTGCGCCTGCGCCGTCCGCTCATGGGGCGATCAGGGAACCAGGACCACCCGGCCGACAGCCTGGCGGCTCTCGATATAGGCGTGAGCGCCGGCGGCGTCCGACAGGGGGAACTCCTTGTCGATGATCACTTCCAGCTCGCCCTTGGCGGCGTCCTCGATCAGCTGCTGGATGTTGTCATGCACCCGGTCTGTGCCGATCTCGGCGCCGAGGAAGACGCCGGACAGGGCGCGGTTGCCGCCCATCATCGTGCCGACATCGACCACCATGGGCTCACGGCCGGCCGCGCCGACCATGGAGACCCGGCCGCGATAGGCCAGCGAATTGATCGAGCCCTGCAGGGTCGAGCCGCCGACGGAATCGACCACCACGTCGACGCCCTTGTTGTCGGTCAGGCGTTTGACCTCCTTCACCACGTCGTCGCGGGTGTAGTTGATGCCGTGGTCGAGGCCGAGGCGCTTGAGCTTCTCCAGGCGCTCGTCCGACGAGGCGGTGGCCAGGATCAGGCCCGCCCCGGCCCGCTTGGCCAGCTGGATGGCGGCCACGCCGACGCCAGACGCGCCGGCCTGGACCAGAACGGTCTCGCCCTTCTTCATGCGGCCGAACTCGAACAGGCAGTCATGGGCCGTGCCGAAGGTGACGGGGATCGCGGCGGCCTTGCGGACATCGAAGCCGTCGGGGATCGGCCAGCAGTTGCGCGCCGGGACCGAGCGCAGCTCGGCATGGCTGCCCCAGTTGTTCACCGTGGCGACCTTCTGGCCGACCTTCACATTGGTGACCTCAGCGCCGATCTCGATGATCTCGCCGGCGGCCTGATAGCCGACCACATGCGGATTGGTCATCAGCGGGCCGCGCCAGCGGTTCAGGGTGTCGCCGCCCTCGATGGCGATGGCTTCCACACGGATGATCACACCCTTGGGGTGGCAGGTCGGGTCCGGGATTTCCTCGTATTTCAGGACCTCGGGACCACCGTTCTCATAATATACCGCAGCCTTCATGGCGCTCTCCCTAATGACTTAAAACAAACGTTTGAGGCGCAAGGCTTCCCATGAGCCGCGGGCCTTCGCAAGCCAGTCGGCGCAGCGAGCGTGGGACTTTGGCGAGGGCCGCGACGGCGCATAGTCCATTTGGGTCATGCGGCGCGCCGCCGCAGGGATGAAAACTGGCGAGCAATTACAGCCGCTTGACCCAGGGCCGCATCCCCCATGCGCCACCACCCATATCGTCTCGCCGCCGGCGCGTCCGTGCTGGCTCTGCTGGGCCTGTCAGGCCCCGCTTCGGGCCAGGCCGACCCGTTCGGCGCTCTTTACCAGCCGCCGCCGGGCAGTCCGGCGGCAAGGGAAGCCTCGTCCGGGCGGACAGGATCGACCTCGGTGAGCGGGGCGGTGGGGCGCTCCTATGCCGGCGCCCAGACCGGCGGCATGGTCAGCCTGGCCCAGCTCGACATGATGCCGGGCGATCTGCCGCCCTTGGGCGTCGTCCTCGATGGGGGCTCCACCCGCTTCCTGAAGAACCGGCCCAGGATCGTCGTGCCGGGCTACTCGCTGGCCTTCGTCCAGGGCGCCAGCGCCAGCGCCCTGGCCGGCGGGGCGGGTCTCGATACCAACGCCCGGCGGACCAAGATCGCCACCCGCCTGGTGGGCCTCACCGACGAGATGGCCACGGCCCTGGCCGATGAGGCGCACGCCGATCTGGTGAGCCAGCTGCAGGCGGCCGGCTTCGAGGTGGTGGACCTTGCGACCCTGCAGGCCTCGGAGCGCATGCGGAGCCTGCCGCGCCACGGGGCTGCGGTCGGCGGTCAGGGGATCATCGACAGTCGCGCCACCAAGGCCTGGGTGGTCTATGGCCCCCGCGCCCTGCCACCCATCAAGGGCCACGCCTTTGAACAGGGCATGGGGGCGATCGCCGCCTCCGGCGCTCTGCTGGCCTTCGGCAAGGCGAGCCAGGAGCTGGACGCCATCGTCGTCGCCCCCCGGCTGATGATCGACTACATCGACATGGAGAGCAGCGGCCGGCGCGCCTATAGCGGTTCGGCCTCGGTGGACGCCGACCTGCGCTTCGCCATCAATCCGGTCAGCCGCGTGGACTTCGTCTGGGGCAATGAGCGCGGCGGCGCCATGCCTGGCTGGTTCACCACCAAGGGGGCGGCCTCGCCGCAGCCGTTCGGCATCCTGGCCCAGACGGCCGACCGTTCGGACTCCATCGCCACCCACAACGCCCTGGTCAGCATCGGCTTCGGCTCGGTCTATCGCCAGAGCCTGGTCTACGACGCCGAGGTCTCTCCGAAACGCTATGCGGCCCTGACCCGGTCCGCCGTCCAGGGGTTCAACGCCGCCCTGGTCGCCGAAATCCGCAAGGCGCGGACGCCGTGACGTCACGCCGATTTTCACCCGACCTCCAGCCACGGAGCGCCATCATGAAGCGCATTCTCTGCCTCACCGCCGCCGCCCTCGCCCTGAGCGGGACGGCCTTCGCCCAGGTTCCCGAAGGCGCGACGCCTATGCCCCCCGAGACGTCCGCCGTCGCCGTTCCCGCGGCGGCGCCTCCGGCCCAAGCGCCCTATGTCGATCCCAACGTCTACCAGGTGCTGCGGCCGGGCGACCGGGCCATGAGCTGCGAGCAGATCGGCGGCGAAGCCAACACCTTGAACGCCCAGCTGATGGCCGAGCAGGCGGAAGCCGCCAAGCAGGCCCAGCGGGCCAAGCAGGGCCGGGGCATGGCCGGCGGCTTGGCCAGCGGCGTCCTGGGCGGCGCAGCCCGTTACGGGCTGGCCCGCGGCATGGTGGGCGGGGCCTTCAGCCCGTTCGCCGCCCAGGCCCTGAGCGCTGTGGCCGATTCGAGCTCCCAGGCCGTCGGCCAGGCGGTGGCGGCCGGCGGCGAGGTGGCCGCGCCGACCGTCTCGCCCCAGCAGCAGCGCATGAACCACCTCCTGGGCCTCTACCGGGAAAAGGGCTGTTAGGAGCGTCGCATCCCTTGCTGTGACGTAGCCGGGCTTGGGGGAGTTCCGGCCTCATCCTGACGGAGAGAGCGCGGCCTCGGCTGCGCTCTCATTCGTTTTCGCAGGCGCCGTCATGGACTTGCCTGCCCAGGCGCCCGATCCTTCGCTGAACAACAAGAGCTTAGGGAGAGAGCGATGAGCAGGGCGTTGGTTCTGGGCGGCGGCGGCCCCGTGGGGATCGCCTGGGAGTCGGGCCTGATCGCGGGGTTGGCCCAGGGCGGCGTCGATCTGGGTGCGGCGGACTTCATCCTCGGGACATCGGCGGGCTCATTCGTCGGCGCTCGGCTGGCGCTGGGCGATCCCGCCAGCGACCTGGCCACGCCCATCCTGGCCGAGGCCGACCGTCCCCGTCAGCCGCCGGCCAAGACCGGTGAGAAACCTCGCCCTGCGCCTGACCTCACGCCGCTGATGAGGATGATGCAGGAGGCCAGGTCCGGCGCCCGCCCGGCGCAGGAGGTGCGCGCCGACATCGGGGCCTTTGCGCTCGCCGCCGAGACGGTGGACGAGGCGGCCTTTATCGCCTCGTTCGGGCGCTCGTTCGCCGGCCTGGCCGAGGACGCCTGGCCTGCGCGGGGATTCGCCTGCACGGCGGTGGACGCCCTGACCGGGGCGTTCCAGCTCTGGACCAAGGACTCCGGCGTCGGCGTCACCCGGGCGGTGGCTTCATCCTGTTCGGTGCCGGGCGTCTACCCGCCGGTGACGCTGAAAGGCCGACGCTATATCGACGGCGGCATGCGCTCGTCGCTCAACGCCGACATGGCCAAGGGGCATGACCTGGTGGTCCTGGTGCAGGTGCGTGGGGGCGAGAGCGCCGGACCCGCCGCCGAGGCCATGGCCAGGCAGCTGGAGGACGAGATCGCCGTCCTCACGTCGTCGGGGGCTGAGGTGGTGCTGATCGCTCCCGACGCCGGCAGTGCGGCGGCCATGGGGGTCAACCTGATGAACTTCGCCCGCCGTCCTGACGCCGCCCGGGCCGGGCTGGAACAGGGCCGCGCCGAGGCCGCCCGGATCGCCGCGGCCTGGAACGGGTGATCTAGCCTTCCCTTAGGGCGCCCTTCCTAGAAGCAGGTCTATTGATCGCGGCCTCCCCGCCGCGCCTGCATTCTTTCGAGGGATTTCCCATGGACGCCGCTGCGCCCGTGCGCCTGCACGATTTCGACGAAGCCCTGCCGCTCACCCCAGCCGGCCCGCGCCTGTGGGACTCCCGCATCGACAAGCGCTACTGGAACATGATCGGCCCCTGGGGCGGCTGGACCGCGGCCCTGCTGCTGAAGGCCGTGCTGGCTGAGAGTGATCATGGCGGCACGCCGGTCGGCCTGACCGTCAATCTGATGGGCGGCCTGGACGACAGCCCGCTGCAGCTGTCCACCCGTCCGGCCCGGCAGGGCAAGTCGGTGGAGTTCTGGACCTCCGAGCTCATCCAGAACGGCGCCCCGGTGGCCATGGCCATGGTGACGCTCGGCCAGCGGCGGGAGACCTTCTCCACCCACGAGGCGAGCTTTCCAGAGGGCGTGAAAGCCCCCGAGGCGATCGAGAGCATCCCCACCCGCCCCGGCTTCTTCACCGCCATGTTCGAGCAGCGGCCGGTGCAGGGCTCGGCGCCGTTGCAGGAGAACCCCGACAGCCTGACGCGCAACTGGATGCGCGACCATCAGGCCCGGCCGCTGGACTATGTGCTGCTGGCGGGCCTGGCCGATGTCTTCGCCCCGCGGATCTTCTATCGCAGCGCCGAGCGGCGGCCGGCCTCGACGGTGAGCATGAGCGTCTATTTCCACGCCACTCCGGCCGAGCTGGAGGCGGTGGGCGGCGACTTCATCCTCGGCGAGGCCAAGGGGCGCCGGTTCGAGAGCGGATTCTTCGACCAGCACGGGGCGCTCTGGTCCCGCGACGGCGTCCTCCTGGCCACCACCGAGCAGCTCTGCTGGTTCAAGTAGGGCGGCGCCAGGCCGCGGGCGTCGCCTCACCTATCTTCGTCATTCTCGGCCTTGTGCCGAGAATCCCTCGCGACGCTTGCGCCTGCCCTCGACAGGGATGCTCGGCACAAGGGCGAGCATGACGTCGGAGGGGACTAGGCCTTGCGGATCTGGTCCACGAAGTCCGGGGCCAGGCGGCCGACGGCGTTGCGGGTGTCGATGACCAGGGGCACGGCCTTGGCCAGGGCGGCGTAGTCCACCGCGTCGTGGTCGGTGCAGATGACCGCGCAGTCATAGGCGCCGATGGCGGCGAGATCCCAGGCGATGGAGCTCATGCCGGCCACTTCCGGATGCTCGCCGCTGTCGTGAACCACCGGGATGTGCGGGTCGTAATAGTCGACCTGACCGCCGCGCTCGCGCAGCAGGCGGATCACGTGCAGCGAGGGGCTCTCGCGCATGTCGTCGACATTCTTCTTGTAGGCCAGGCCGACCACCAGGATGCGGGCGCCCTTGACCGCCTTGCCCTCGCGGCTGGACAGGGACTCGGCCACGGCCTCCACCACCCGGCGGGGAAGGGCTGCGACCACGTCGCCGGCCAGTTCGATGAAGCGGGTCGCCTCGCCGTGCGCCCGGGCCTTCCAGGTCAGGTAGAAGGGGTCGATGGCGATGCAGTGCCCGCCCAGACCCGGCCCCGGATAGAAGGGCATATAGCCAAACGGCTTGGTCTTGGCCGCATCGATCACCTCCCAGATGTCGATGTCCATGCTCTCGAAGACGACCTTCAGCTCGTTGACCAGGGCTATATTGACCAGGCGGAAGATGTTTTCGGTGAGCTTGACCGCCTCGGCGGTCTTCAGGTCGCTGACGGGCACCACCTGGGTCAGCGGCGCATAGACCGCAATGGCCATCCGTCGCTCGGCGTCGAGATCGGAAGAGCGTCGTGTAGGGAAAGAGTGTAGATCTCGGTGGTCGCCGTATCATTAAAAAAAAAAAACCAAGGCGCCGCCTGCGTACCCACCTCTCGCCGATTCCTACTCGACGCCAGAGCATCCCTCCCGCACCAGCTCGAAAGCACCTCTGCGTGAGCGTCACACTACTTTAATCGGATGACTTCCGTCCTAC